>JAYTBL010000732.1:0-8087 GCA_043736975.1 Polyangiaceae bacterium | reverse complement strand
TGAGCGCGTCCCCCGGCTGAACGGGTCGCAGAGACCTCAGGCCCTCACTGGCAGCCGAACTTGAGGGCGTCGTTGGACTGCGAGCACCTCGTCACGATCAGCCCGCTGGTAGGACAGCCGCTGTTCTCCTTCATACACGTGCAGAGGTCGGAGACGCCCTTGTCGGTGCAGGCGCTGGGGACCTTCTTGCAGCTGCCGTCTTTCCACGCCGAGGTGGAGGAGTCGTAGGAGAGCGAGCAGTACTCACCCGTCGCGCACGTGGCCGTGCCGCACGTGGTGCCGGCCGGAGTGCCGCTGGAGCCGCTGGAGCCGCTGGAGCCGCCGGTCGCGCAGGCCGGGACCGGGCACTGCTGGCTGCACGAGCTGAAGCCCTGGAGGCAGGTCGTGCACTCCGAGGTCGGCGCCGCGCACTTGCTCGTGCACGCGGTGTCATTGCAGGGGCACGCCTGGGTGCACGTGATGTACGGGCCGCAGGAACCGGAGAACTTGCCCGACTTGTAGTCGGCACCGAAGCACTTGCTGTACTCCGAGTTGCACTTGTCCTGCAGGCAGCTCCCGTACGCCTGGTTCTCCGCGTCGGTGCAGGTCGAGGTCGTCGAGGTCGGGCACTGCTTGATGCCGCTGCCGCCCGACGCGTTCGAACCGGAGGTGCCCGAGCCCGAGGAGGAGGCGCCGCCGTCCCCCGTACTGGTGCCGGTGGTGCTGCCAGAGCAGGCGGCGAGCGCCACGAGCGAGCTGGCGGCGGTCACGACGATTCCAATCACGATACGGGTCGATGCCATCGGGGATCCCTCCTTGGGAGAATAAGAGCGGATCGCATCGTATTACGGACCGCCCGCGGCAACCCACATTTTGGTCAGATCGGGTCTAAACTGGCGTCGTTCACGTCCGCCGCGTGCCTTTCTCGTCCCGCTCGCCGACCCCATGACGCAGCCCACCTTCGACCTCGCCCACCTCCCCGCCGACGCTCTCGGCATCTGCGAGCGCCTCCGCCATGCCGGAAAGCGGTCGTGGATCGTCGGCGGCTGCGTGCGCGACTCGCTCCTCGGAAAGCCCATCTCCGACTGGGACGTCGCGACCGACGCCCTGCCGAGCGAGCTGATGAAGCTCTTTCCCAAGGCGATCCCCACCGGGCTCCAGCACGGCACCGTTACGGTGGTGATGCGGGGCCAGCACTACGAGGTCACGACGCTCCGCGGCGAGACCACCTACTCCGACGGGCGCCGGCCCGACGCCGTGCACTTCGTCGACGACATCGTGGCCGACCTCGCGCGGCGCGACTTCACGATCAACGCCATCGCCGTCGATCCGTCGAATGGCCTGCTCGTGGACCCGTTCGACGGACGCCAGGATCTCGAGCGGCGCACCATCCGCTGCGTGGGGAAGGCCATCGAGCGCTTCTCCGAGGATGGCCTGCGCGTGCTGCGCGCCGCGCGCTTCTCGGCGACGCTCGGGTTCGACCTCGACCCTGACACGTTCGCCGCCATCGCCCCCACGCTCGACACCTTCCGCAAGGTCAGCGCGGAGCGCGTGCGCGACGAGTGGATGAAGACCATGAAGGCCCGGGCCCCCTCGCGCGCCTTCGAGATCATGCGCACCTCCGGCATCCTGGGGGTCTCGTGCCCCGAGATGCTCGAGGGCGTCGGGATGGTGCAGAACAAGTGGCACTCGCTCGACGTCTGGAACCACGCGCTCGCCTGCATGGACGCCTGCGCCGGCGATCCGGTGCTGCGCATCGCGGCCCTCCTGCACGACGTGGGCAAGCCGCGCTCCCGCGAGTTCAGCGACAAGACGCAGGACTACACCTTCTACGATCACGACAAGATCGGCGCGGAGATCGCGCTGCCCATCGTCACGCGCCTCAAGTTCTCGAACGACGAGAAGGACCGCATCGTGGGGCTGGTGCGCCATCACCTGTTCCACTACGACGCGTGGTCGGATCAGGCGGTGCGTCGCTGGATCAAGCGCGTCGGCCCCTCGCTGCTCGAGGATCTCTATCTCCTGAACGAGGCCGACCTGCGCGGGAAGGGGACCATCTTCGCGGACGCCGATCTCCTGCCGCTGGTCGCGCTGAAGGCGCACGTCGAGAAGGTCCTCGCCGAGGGCGCAGCGCTCTCGACGCGCGACCTCGCGATCGACGGCAACGTCCTGATCAAGGAGCTCGGCATCAAGCCGGGCCGCATCATCGGGCAGGTCCTGGAGGAGCTGCTGGAGCTGGTGATCGCCGACCCCGCGCTCAACACGAGCGAGGGGCTGCTCCCTCTCGCCCGCGAGATCGTGCGCAAACACGCGCCGCAGGCGTGATAGCTTCGCGTCGTGTTGCGTCGCGCTTGCTCCGCGCTCGGGAAGCTGCTGCCGCTGTCCGCGACCTTGCTGCTGCTCCGGCCAGCCCCGGCCGCCGCGCAGTCGCCGCCCGCTGCGCCCACGTCGATCGCCGTCGGTGACTGGCAGCTGAACCCGCTCCTCGAGGTGCGGACGCGCGCCGAGTACCGGCGTGACGCGCCCGACCTCGGCGGCCTCGATCTCTACGGCCGCGTTGGCCCGCGCGTGCGTGATGCGTGGGCGATCGCCGAGCGCTCGCGGCTCGGGCTCGGCGTCGAGCGGGGCGCGGTCCGCGCGCAGATCACGCTGCAGGACGCGCGCGCCCTCGGCACAGCGTTCGGCGCGCCCAGCGCGACCCTGGGCGGCGAGCGCGGTGCGGCGCGCTTCGAACCTTACGAGGCGTACCTCGAGATGCGCTCCAGCGGCGCCCGGCCGAACAGCCTGCGGCTCGGCCGCCAGGCGGTGATCTGGGGCGAGGGCCGGCTCGTAGGCAACGCGGACTTCTCCCCCACCGGCCGCTCGCTCGACGCGGCGCGCGCGCACCTCGCCACCGGCAACCTCGACTTCGAAGCGCTCGCCGTCATCCTCGAGGTGCCGGGGCCGCTCGGCACGAGCTTCGGCGATCGCTCCGGGCCCTCGCGCTCCGGCGTGCAGCTCTACGGAGTGACCGGCAAGTACACGTTCGATCCGCTGCTGCGCGTGGAGGCCTTCGCCCTCGCGCGCGTCGCCCGCAGCAGCGGCGCCAGCCTCGACGGCTCGCGCTTTGCGGTCGCGCGCACGTCCGGCGAGACGTACACGGGCTCGCTGCGCGTCTCCGGCGACTCGAAGGGCTGGACCTACGGCGTCGAGGGCGCGTACCAGCTCGGCACGGCCTCGGCGCTGGTGGGGAGCGCCACCGATGTCCGCGCCTGGGCGGCCGCCGCCCACGTCTCGAAGACGCTCCCCGAGGTGACGCTCACGCCGACCTTCCGCGTCGGCGGCTCGTACGCGTCGGGCGACGACGGCACCGGCGCCTACAAGCAGTTCGACCCGCTGCTCCCCGATCCGCAGCGCTTCCACGGCCAGATGGATCTGTTCGCGTGGTCGAACGCGCTCGATCTCTCGGCGCGCGCGCAGATCGTCCCCTGGACCGACACCACGTTCGCGCTCGAATATCGCTATGCGCGCCTCGCGCGTGCGTCGGGCGAGTGGGTCGGCAGCTACCTCCAGGCGATCGGCAGCGCCACGCCGGTGCGCGGCTACACCGAGGCGGGCTACGCGCCCATCACCGGGTCGCCCAGCGCGGAGCTGGGCCACGAGCTCGACGCGACCTTCGCGTGGCGCCCCTGGATGCCCCTCGAGCTGCGCGCGGGCTGGTCCGGCATGCTCCTCGGCGACGGCGCGCGCGGCATCATGGCCGCCGCCGCCCGCGGCAAGACCGACGACGCGAACAACGTGAGCGCCGCGAAGCTCGCCCATTACGCGTTCGGGCAGGCCACGCTCACGATGCCTTAGGTGCTCGCGGGGCCGAAGGCTCCCGATGTGCTCCAATGGCAGAATCAGATCTGGCAGGACGAAGACCACCGAGCTTGCGTCCCGCGAGGCGAAGTTTGCCGCCGCGGAGGCGTTCATGTTCGATACCGGGATGCTCATCGCCGTCGAGCGGCGCAAGCGCCGCGCGACGGACGCCTTCCGCAACATCGTCCGTAGAAGGTTCCTGCCGACCGTGCCTGCCGCCGTCTACGTGGAGTGGTGGCGCGGTCGAACCGACGTCCGCGAAGCGATCCTCGCGGCAGTGATCGTCGAGGACATGCCGCCCATCCTGTGCCGCGCTGCCGGCGAAGCGCTGGCGGCGGTCCGAGGGTCATCGCTGGTCGACGCGGTGGTCATGGCTTCCGCGGCGCTCCGCGGCGGCGGCGTCGTCTACACCGGAGATCTCGATCATCTCGGTCGCCTGCAGGGCCACTTCCCGAACGTGCTCCTGCTCGCGGTCTAGACTAGCCGTTCCAGCGGCGGTTCTTGCCGACATCGGCGTGGACGAACCAATCGCTGGAGAGGGTGTAGACGCCCACGCCGCCCTCCCAGCCGAGATCGCGGATCTCCTTTTCCATCGCGCGCGGATCGAGGCCCTTCGTCCCCCCGCCGGGGACGATGCGGAAGTCGACCGCGTGGCCCAGCGAGTGCTGGCTGTGCGACGCCACGTGGTGGCCCTTCTTGCGCATCATCTCGTTCAGCTTCGCGCTGCGGTAGCCGCTCACCAGCTCGATGCGCGCGGCCGGATGGCGCTTCGCCAACGCGCGCAGCAGATCGAGCAGCTTGGGGTCGAACGCGTGGCGCTCGCCGGTCACGCGGTCGGCCAGGAGCGCGGAGAAGCGCTCCTGCGTCGGGCTCTGGTCGTCGAGCGGGACGCGCTCGTCGGTGTGCGTCTGCACGAGGGTCGCGAGGAGCAGCGGGGCGGCCTCCGGGGGGGTGGCCTGAGGCGCCGGGACCTCGGCGCTCGTCACGGTCGCGCCGGGCGTGGCCTTTTTCGACGCCAGACCGTTGCCGCGCGGCACCTTCGCGTCCACGCCGGACGGCGAGCTGACACAGGCGGCTGCCAGTGAGGCACACAGGGCGGCGGCGAGGCGGTAACGGATCATGGAGCGGGCGGTGGGCAGGGCCGCGCGCCAGGGCGGCCAGTGCGGCGCTGGCAAACTGTCGGATGTGGGCGATCGGATGTCAACTTCCCTTGACTCGAAGGCGCTACGGTTGGACCCTCGCCGGTGCTCCGGTGCCTGAAATTACGGACGTAGAACTGTTGGTGCTGATCGCCGGTGGAGATGTCCGCGCGGTGGGGACGCTCTACGACCGCTACTCGCCGACGCTCTTCCCGATCGCGCTCCGCATCGTGCGCGATCGCTCGGAGGCCGAGGATCTCATCCACGACGCGTTCATCGCCGTGAACGAGCGCGCCGCGCAGTACGCCGCCGATCGCGGGACCGTCATCGCCTGGCTCGTCACGCTCGTCCGCAACCTGAGCATCGATCGCACGCGGCGCCGCGAGCGCCGAGGCGTGCTGGCGCGCGAGGTCATCGCGCACGAGCCGCCTGCCTCGGTGCGCGATCCCGAGCGCCTCACGTCCGACGCGGGCGAGGCCCAGAAGATTCGCCGCGCGCTGCTCACGCTCCCCGAGGCCCAGCGCCAGACCCTCGAGGTCGCGTTCTTCGAGGGCCTCAGCTACCCGGAGATCGCCGCCCGCGAGAACGTGCCCCTCGGGACGATCAAGTCGCGGGCCGCGCGCGCACTGTCGGCGCTGCGGGAAGCGCTCGTGAAGGAAGGCGTCACGCTGGACCCTTCGCACGGCGGACCCGAACGCACCGGAGCCTGATGACCATCGAGCTCGACGAGGGGGCCGTCCAGCGCACGGGCTCGGCACCTCCCCTTTACTACGCGGCGGCGACGCCGACCGGCGGCGCGAAGGCCTTCCTCGCCATCATCCACGGCTACGCCGATCACGGCGCCCGCTACGCGCACGTGATGGGCGCGCTCGCCGAGCATGGCATCGGTTCGGTCGCGATCGACCTGCGCGGCCACGGACGCGCGCAGGGCACGCGCGGCTTCTGCAACCGCTTCGACGAGTTTCTCGACGACGCGCGCGAGCTGCGCCGCCTGGTCGGCGATCGCGCGAAGGGCGCGCCCACGCTGCTCTTCGGGCACAGCTTCGGCGGGCTCGTCGCCACCATGAGCGCGCTCGACGATCCTTCGCCATGGAAGGGCCTCGTGCTCTCGGCGCCGTTCTTTGGCCTCGGCCTCGAGGTGCCCGCCATCAAGCTCGCCGCCGGTAAGCTCGCCTCGCGCGTCTATCCGAAGCTGGGCCTGCCCAGCGGCCTCGAGGGCAAGGACATGACGCACGACGCAGGGAAGGCGAAGCTCTACGACGCCGACCCGCTCGTCTTCAAGAACGCGACGGCGCGCTGGTTCACCGAGACCACCAAGGCCCAGGCCACCGCCCTCGCCCAGGCGGGCAAGCTCACGATGCCGCTGTTCATGACCTTCGGCACCGCCGACAAGGTGGCGAGCATGCCCACCGCCAAGCGCTTCTACGAGGCGGCCGGCAGCAGCGACAAGACGTGGGACCCGCGCGAGGGCTTGCTCCACGAGGTCCTCAACGAGCCGTCCTGGAAGGACATCGTCGAGACCATGGCGCGCTGGATCCTGGCGCACGCCGCATAGAAAAACCCCCGCAGACGCCGGAGCGCGTGCGGGGGTGGAGTCGAGCCGCGAGCACCGAGCGCCCATGCTCCCGGTGCTGCGGACTTCAGATCACTTGCAGTAGCCGCGGTCGACGAAGTTCGTGAAGTCCACGAACGGCGTGCAGACCGTGCCGGCGCCGCAGGGATCGGTGAGGCTGCAGAGGCGGAGGTCCTTCGCGGCGTCACAGGACGTCTTGCAGCGCGAGCCGCCTTCCTTGAAGACGCGAGCGACGTTGCACGCCGGCGGGTGGCGGGTATCGCTCGCGAGCGTCTTGCCGATGTTGACGGCGTTCTTCGGGTCGAGCGCGATCTGCGCGGGGTCCGTGATCATGCAGCAGATCTTGCCGGCGCTGCCTGTGCAACCGCTGTTGTCCGCGCACTCCCAGACCTTGCCCTTGCCCGCGTTGAACGTCGAGCCGTTTGCCGGGCCGCCGGCGATGCAAGCGGCCTCCGTGCTGTCCTTACCGTCGACGCAGTAGCCCGGACCGGTAGCCTTGCTCTCGGTGTTGCAGCAAGACTGAGTCGAAGCGCACGTCGGCGAGGCGTCTGCGCCGCCGGCATCTGCCGACTTGAACGCGCAGCGGAAGCCCGCGGAGTTGTCGCGGAGGATCGGGTTGTTCTTGCAGTCGGCGTCGGTGCCGCCCTCGGGGACCGAGCCGTCGTCGGTGGTGATCGGCCCGTCCGTCTTGCCGCCGCCCGTGTCGGTCCTGCCGCTGTCGACCGTGGGCGTCGGCACGGGGTTACCGTTGTCGGTGCCGCAGGCCACCATGATGAGGCCGGCGCCGACGATCGACGTCGCACCGAAGAACAAAGCCACCCTACGGAATCGCTGCTGCATGCCGAGCTCCTTCAAGAAAGCACCGCCCACCGCCCAACGAGAAGAGAGAAGAGAGGCGCGTATTCGACCAGGAAGCCTCGGCTTCCGGACGCCGTTCAATAGCACGGCTCCCTTCAGCGCGCCGCCTCTTCGCGACCGCCGCCGTCCAGCCGCGTGTAGATCGGCGTAACGCCACGGCGCGTGCGACGAGGGGCCTCCCAGGTGACGATCCGGTGACTCACCAGCGCCGCCATCGTGGCCAGCGTGAGCCCCGCGAAGATGTCGATCAGGTAGTGCCAGCGCAGGAACATCGTCGCCAGGATGACCTGCGAGCTCGCGAACGCGAGCAGCGGCCACATGTAGCGGAAGGGCAGCGCCCTCCGGTGCATGTACGAGAAGATCGCGAAGTACGTGGGAAGCGCGGTGTGCAGGCTGGGGAAGATGTCCTTCTGCGCGCCGCCGCCCTGCACCGTTGCTTGCACGAGGTGCCAGAACGTCCCGCCCTCCAGCGTACGCGTGAAGTGGCTCGCGAGGTGGTGGTACGGACCCCACCCCGGGACGAGCATGTAGAGGACGTGTCCGATCACCACGACCATGATGATCCCCAGCGAGAAGTGCGCGATTCGCGCGGTGTCCTTCGCCAGGAACATCATCGGCAGCACGTGCAACGGCAGCAGCACGAAGTAGCCGAAGTAGAAGAACGCGAACCACTCCGTCGCGAACGGCGTCACGAACCG
>JAYTBL010000731.1:0-3277 GCA_043736975.1 Polyangiaceae bacterium | reverse complement strand
TCGCGCGTGGCGTGCGTCAGATCCTCGGGCCCGACGTCGTGGCCGTAGGAGCGACGGGTGCGATCGGGCGCGAGCAGCCCCTCGGCGCCGTGGATGAGCAGGGCCTTCTCGGCGCGGGCGCGCGCGGTGACGCAGAGGTGGACGCCGACGCGGAGCATGCCGCGGGACTGGGTGCGGCGGCGCTCGAGAAAATCGCGGTACGGCTTCACCGCGGCGCTGAGCGCGACGACCTGGGCGCGGAGCTTCACCGCCTCCTCGAGGATGAGATCGCGATCCGGCGTGGAAAGAAGGGGGTTGTGCTCGTAGTGGGCTTCGAGCGACGCGAGGATCTCGCGCGACCAGCGGAGGTGACGCAGGCCCGAGGCGCTCGGCGAGAGCTTTTCCATGGCCCGCACGCTCGCCGCACGAGTGCCACCCCGTCAACGAAGAACGCTCCGGATCAGGCGACTGCCGCCGCCGGCTGCTGCGGCTTGCCGTCGGTCGAGCGCTTGGCGTTCTCGTTGACCTTGACGCTGACGAGCTTGGAGACGCCCGGCTCCTGCATGGTGACGCCGTAGAGGACGTCGACCGACTGCATCGTCCGCTTGATGTGGGTGATCAGGATGAACTGCGAGCGATCCGTCATCGAGCGGATGCCCTCGTTGTAGCGGGTGACATTGGCCTCATCGAGCGGCGCGTCGACCTCGTCGAGGATGCAGAACGGCGAGGGCTTGATCTGGAAGATCGCGAAGATCAACGACACCGCGGTGAGCGCCTTCTCACCGCCGCTCATGAGCTCGATGCTCGAGAGCTTCTTGCCCGGCGGCTGCGCGATGATGTCGATGCCGGTCTCGAGCATGTCGTTCGGGTTCGTGAGCCGCAGCTCGGCGCGACCGCCGCGGAACATCTTGGGGAAGATGGTCTGGAAGCGCTCGTTGACCGCGGCGAACGTCTCCTCGAAGAGCTTCTTGCTCTCGCGGTTCATCTGCTGGATGGCGCGCTCGAGATCGGAGAGCGCCTTGTCGAGGTCGGCCTTCTGCGTCGTGTAGAACGTGAAGCGCTTCTCCGCGTCCTCGTGCTCGCGCATGGCGTCGAGGTTGACGCTGCCCATGCGGTCGAGGAGGCCCGTGAGCTCGGCGATGCGGTCGCGCAGCTCGCCGTCCGGCGGCGGCCGCAGGTGGTAGTCGCCGATGACGCGCGCGAGCTCCAGCCCGCGGAACTTCTCGCGGACGCCGTTGAGCAGGTGCTCCATCGAGAGCTGCCGCTCGCGCAGCGCCATCTCGTGCTCGGTGAGCGCGCCCTTGGAATTGTCGGCGCGCGTGCGCAAATCCTTGAGGCTGCCCTCGCGCTCCTGGAGATCGTTGCGGAAGGCATCGAAGACGGTGCGGGCCTCGGTGAGCCCATCCTGCGCGGTGCGCGCTGCGGCGACCGCGTCGATGAGGCGCTCCTTGTGGCGGACCAGCATGGCGACGGTCTCGCCGTACTCGCGCGCTCCGTTCTCGAGCTCGTGATCGAGGCGCTTGCCGCGCTCGGCGAGCTCGGCCTCGCTGCGCGCGAGGCGCTGGAGCGTCCCACGGGCGGCGGAGAGCTTCTCGCGGGCGCCAGCGAGGGCCACCTTGCGCTCCATCACGAGCTGCTGCTGTGCGCCGACCTGGTCGCGCCAGTCGGCGGCACGGGCCTCGGCCTCGGCGATCTGCACGGCCACGGTCTCGAGGGCGACGCGCGCCTCCTCGAGGACGTTCTGCGCGACCGCACGCTCGGCCTCGGCCTCGGCGATCGCCTTGCGGAGCTCCTCGAGATCGGAGCCGATCTGCGTGGCCCGCTGGCTGTGTCCCTCGAGCTCGGCCTCCGCGGCGCGGAGATCCTTCTCGGCGTGGACGAGCGCGAGCTCGCTCTGATGGGCCTGCTGCCGGGCGCGCTCGAGAGCGCCGGTGCAGTCGCCGATCTGCGTCCGCAGCCCCTGGTGGAGCGCGAGGCGCTCGCTCACCAGCGCGTCGAGCCGGGTGACCTCGATCTGGAGCTCGCGCATCTCGCGTGCGACGTCCAGCATGTGCGCGGCGGCCTCTTCGCCGGTGCCGCCGGAGACGCGGCCGTCGGTATGGAAGACGGTGCCGTCCTTCGTGACGATGACGACGTCGCTGGGGACCGACAGAGGCCAGGGCAGGTCGATGATCTCGCCGTCAGCGGCGCGCGGGTCCCATCCGGCGCGCAGGCTCAGCGCGGCGGCGACGTCCTCGACGACGATGGCGTCGGCCACGACGGCGCGGACCAGGGCCTCGTCCTCGGGGGCGAAGCGGAGCGAATCGGCGAGGCGGCCGATGACGCCCGCGATCGGCGTGCCGTGGCCGTCGCGCAGGGACCGCAGCGCGACGTTGCGGCCCGCCACGTAGGGCGGATGGCGCGGGACGATGGTGGCGCGGCCCTTGCGAGCCCTCGCGAGCTCCGCGAGCAGCTCGACCCCGCGCCCTACGTCCTCCACGACCACGTCCTCGAGGTGTGCACCGAGGAGCCCGGCGAGGGCCGCGGTGAGCTCGGCCGGCGCCTCGATGCGATCGGCGAGGAGCCCGGCGAGGCTCTCGTCCTTGGTGTCGACGAGCGCCTTCGCGCCGGCGCCGACGCCCTCACGCCGCGAGTGCATCTCGGTGAGCGCGTGGAGGCGCGAGCGCTTCTTCGTCCACTCGGCCTTCGCCTCCTCGAGCGCGATCTCGCTCTCGGTGATGGCGCGCCGCAGCTCCGCGAGCCGCTCCTCGAGCAGCGTGCGCTCCTCGGCGGTGGTGACCTTGCCGTTGTGCAGGTCGTCGATGGCCAGCGCGAGCTGGCCGGTGCGGGCCCTGAGCTCGAGGACGTTGCCCTCGCGCTGCTCGCGCTCGAAGGAGAGCTTCTCCTCGCGGACGAGCATGTCCCGCTGCCGGCGCTCGAAGCCCTCGAGCTTGGCCTCGGAGCTGGCGATCTCGGACTGCGCGCGGCTCATCGACTGGCGCAGCTCGACCAGCGCGCGATCGGCGTTCTGGTGCTCGGCGGCCAGCTCCGCGAGGCGCTCCTCGAGCGCCGCCGCGGCGTTCGCCTCGCCGTTCTCCCCGTCCTCGAGGATCGCGACCTCCTCGGCCACGGTGTCGCGCTCCGCGAGGAGGACCGCCTGCTGGTCCTCGATCTCGTGGAGCTCGGTCTCGGCCTGGAGCTCGCGGCGGCGCAGCGCCTCGATGCGATCCTTGGCGCGCTCGATGGCCGCCTCCTCGGTGCGGACCTCGTTGTCCTTCGCGAACGCCGCGGCGTTCGCCTGCTCGAGCGCCTCCTCGGC
>JAYTBL010000730.1:0-3281 GCA_043736975.1 Polyangiaceae bacterium | reverse complement strand
TAACCGTCAGGGATCGCCCATTTCGGTTCATCGACCGAATCTGCGTTTCTCGAGATGGCACCGCTCGTGCATTGCCTCGACCTAGAGGCATCAATCCCATGAACGCACGCAATCTACTCATCAGCGCGACGACCATTGCCAGCGCTATCTCACTCTCGGCGTGTTCGGACGCATCACCGAACGGTGAGAAAGGGGACGAGGAAAGCCTTGGAGTACTCACTCAAGCGCAACATACCGCAACCGATCCCGGAGGAGGCGGCCCTGTTCGATGCACGACCAAACCGTCGTGTCCACCCGGTTATGTTGCGTTCAAGTACAGCGGTTATACCCAGTCTGGTGCTCCTTACTGCTCTTGGGCATGTTGCGATAACAGCGGCGGCGGCGGTTGCGACATGTAACGACGTCGAGCTCGCCGCGGACCTTTCCCTGCGCTGCGCAGTGAGAGTCTCCGGTCTTGTCGGTCGCCCAGATCCGGAGAAGTCGCTTGCGCCCCGTGGGGAGCGCCTTCGTCTTCGCCGTGCCGTCGAGGCGCGGTGTCGAGCAACGCACTGCAAACCCTGCCTCTACGCGTCCGTCGCGAGGTCCTAAAGCACGCCCTCGCGAAAGACGAGCGCTGCTCGAACGCCGTCGATCTGCCCGCCTGCGTCCGCGACGGAAGCTCTCAACGTGAACGTGCCGGCGCGGGGAGCCACGACCCTGCACGTCATCTGGCACTCGCAGGAACCCCGCGTTCGTCCCTTCGTGACCTCGAGATTCTTGCAGACACTTCCTCCGCACGTGGACGTCTGGCACGTCTGCTTCGACAGGACGGTCGTGCCCTCGAGAAGCTCCACGTCGTAGGAAAGCCCGGGGTTGATCCGCGGAGTCACGCCATTTTTTCCGTTGTTGCCGACCCCATTCCACGTTCCCTC
This sequence comes from Polyangiaceae bacterium, assembly GCA_043736975.1. Lineage (GTDB taxonomy): Bacteria > Myxococcota_A > Polyangia > Polyangiales > Polyangiaceae > Labilithrix. Next base: position 2,370 of record JAYTBL010000730.1, on the reverse strand, counting down.
GTAGTCCGCCCACACTCTGGCCGTCGCGGCGGAGCTCGGTTGCCACGACGTCGTCCCCGATTCGCCGGGCTTGGCGAGAGAGATTCTTGCGAGCTCGTTCCCTCTGCAGGCCGATGACGCGAGCAGAAGCAAGATCCCGAGCACACGCGCGAAGGGGGAGCTGAGGCTCGTCGACTTCATGGCACCGTCAAAAGCAAGCCTAGTGCCTGCGACGGTTGGTCGGCGACGCGAGCGTCGAAGAGGTCGAGCCTCACTGAGCAGGGCACGCAGGGTCGACGGTGAGCTCGACGTCGTCGACCATGACCGCTCCAACGCAGCCGCTCCCGCTGTCCTTGCCCAAGGCGCCGAAGTCGAGGACGAACGAGCGACCGACGCGCTGCGGGGGCAGGCAGCGCACCCTTCGAGCGTAGCTCGGCGCCCCGGGGGTGACGTCCTCGCCGTTCAAGGAGAACCGGACCATCGATGCGCTGACTTCGCTGAGTCCGTTCGCCCAGAAAGCGACCGCCGGTCTCGACGCGCCCTTCGCCGGTGGGACCGTGATCCCCTGGTACGCGTGGGCGCTACCTATGCAGCTGTAGACCTCGAACCGAAGCGCCTTGGATCCGCTTCGCTGGCTCGACCCGACGATCTGCGCGGTCACTTGCGGGTTGATACGCCGAGTCAACCAGTACGAAACGTACCCCTCGAACCCGCCGTCGAAGAGGAGCCCGTCACCGCATGCCGGCGATGTGACCAGCGACGCATCGTCGATGATCGCGGCGGCCGCAGAGCAGGGCGGCATGCCCTGCAACATCTGGAAGCTGATCGGAATGGCGAGCCCTCGCGCCCACGCGGGCAGGCACACCTCGTCCCAACCGAACGTCCCGCGCCCAGGCACGTTGCCTCCCGCAACATGCACCCGGCGATCTGCGGGCCCCTTCTGGAAGAAGCGCAGCGCCGTTCCGATGGGGCTCATCGGCACCGAAGCAACCTCCGTGAGCCAGCCTCCGTCAGCCAGGGAAGAAGCGATAGCCGAGGTTCTGCTCGTTCCAGAGCTCGTAGTCCATGACGCGATCCTCGTACCGGGCCGTGATGGCGGCGACGAATCGTCACGTAGCACAGAGGTGGAGCAACGAACATTCCAGGCCTACACCGGTGACCTATGCGGCTCGGTCGCGCGCGGAACGCCACCGAGCCGAGACGACCGCGTCTCATCGGGACGCGGAGGTCACAGGCCTGTGCGATGGTGCGATGCATCATGGCAACGTCGTCGGCTGCCAACTGTTGGCGAGGATGACGCCCGCGTGGCGCAGCGGCTGCACGTCTATCGAGGCGGCATGGTACGAAGACCGAGCATGATGATGCCACAGCCGTGGGCGCAACATCTGGAGGGCTTGGCACTCGAATGACCATAGACCGCCATCGTCTGTACACCCTCGCTCGCCGCCTCGTCGGCATCACCGCCTTGGTCGCCGGCTGTAGCGACCGCGAGGGCGGCGTTGATCCGATCGGGGGCAGCTCAGGCTTGCCGAGCGACGCTTCGCTCGAAGATGTTGCGTCTCCAGACTCGGGGCTCGACGATGGACGCGCAGACGCCGACGCGCGAGACGCAGCCTTCGACGCGGCCCCTTTCGACTGCCCTTCCGGCTCCACGCTGCGCCGCACGCGCGCCGCCTGCCCCGGCGCTCCGCTGGTTCCGCCCCCCGGATTGACCGCGAGTCTGGCGGCAGCCGCCCCGGGAGACGTCGTGTCGATGGCCGGCATGGCCGAGAGCAACGCGCCTTGTCTCCCGGTGGTGGTGTGCACGCCGGCGGGCGCGCCGAGCCTCTTGTTCTCGGACTCGCCGGAGTCACCGTCACGGGATGGCGTGCTGTACGCGGACAGCGTGCCCGCCGGGAACTACCGCTTGTACGTGTATCATACGAATGGCGGAACCAGCCTCCGCAAGTTCCCGGTGCTGGCGCTCAACCCCGGCCCGCTCCCGGCCGAGATCACGATCGTCCGCCGTGGCCTCGCGGCGCCGTCGACGGCCTACGTGTCGGTAGGCAAGACGGTGTTGCTCGACTGGCTCGTCGATCGTCCCGCGGCCATCGTGACGGTGCCGCCGGGAGCGCGTGTGCTCCTCGACGCAGCGCTCGATCAGCTACATGCATCGAAGAACGAGCTTGTCCACGCCATCTACGACGTGAAGACGGATCGCGCGCTGAAGCTCTCCTTCGTCAGCGTGGCAGCGAACGCAGACGCGGCGGCGGCGGCGTCAGGGCTCTCGCTGCTCGCGCGTGACGTGGACCATCAGCGCGGAACCTTTCCAGCGGCCGACGTGCTGGTGGCCCTCGCCACCGTACCTGGCGGCGCGCAAAAGGCCGGGGTGCAGCGGCTGCGCCTCGGCCT
>JAYTBL010000729.1:0-3284 GCA_043736975.1 Polyangiaceae bacterium | reverse complement strand
CGGTCTTCGCTGCGCCCAGCGAAGGGCGCACGCCCGTCGCCTCGGGGTTTGGCTTCTCGCCGTTGACGATCGTCCAGCTCCAGCGACCATCGCCCTTGGCCTCGATCTTGATTGTGTAGGGGCCTGCCAACGCGGTCCACACGTCGCTCCCGGTCGTCTTGCGCCACTTCATTGAACGTGCGCGCATCCTACACTCTTCTTGCGACCAAGACCGCGACCACGGCTCAGCAGCCTCAGCGCGAGCGCGGCGCGCGCTTCTTGATCCCGCCGATCGCCGCGAGGTAGGCGCGCCCGCGCGGCGAGATCTCGTAGCCGACCTCGAAGCTCTGGGTGAGCCCGAGCTTCTTGAGCTTCCGGATGTTCTCCTTGAACGGCAGGGTCTCGCGCTTCACCGAGGCCGCGAGCTTCGACGCCGCGACGCGCGGCTGGGCGTCGATCAGCGCGAAGGCCTGCATCGTCCACGCCCCGTTCGCGTCGAAGCGCGCGAGGCGCTTCTTCAGCTCCGCGACCTGCTCCGGCGTGAGCTGGTCGTCGAGCGCGATCGGCACGCGATCGCCGTCGCCCCCGAAACGCAGCGCCACGCGATGGATCTCGGTCGCGTCGTCGAGCGGCCCGAGCTCCGCGAGGTAGGCGACGAGCGCGTCCCGCGAGCCGAAGCCGGCGTTCTTCGCGTCGCGCGCGGAGATGCTCTTCACGGTGACGATCTCCACCTCGTCGACCTCGAGCACCCCGATGGGATGGCAGCGATAGCGCCCGCCCACCTTCACGTGGGGCTTCTGCCACCGCCGGAAGGTGAGCGTCGTCGTACCGCTGACCAGGCCTTCGAAGAAGGCCTTCTTGAAGAGGAGCACCGACCCATCTTATCGAAGCAGCGCGGAAACGAGCCAGATCGGCGGCGATGAGGGAACATGACGATCTGTCGCGCGCGCTCCCTCTCGCCAGCCTCGTCCTCGTCCTCGCCGTCGCCGTCGCCGCCGCCGCCGCGTGCGCCCCGTCGCATCGCCCGGCCACGCCTGCGCCTGCGCCTGCGCCCGCACCCGCACCCGCGCCCGTGGCGACGCCCGAGCCCGCCACGGTGGCGCCGGCCGACCCCGAGCCCGCCGAGCCGGCGCCAGCTGCCCCGCCCGGGCTCCCCCCCATCGCCATCCGCAAGGGCACGCGCGTCCTCATGTTCGGCGACTCGATGGTGACCTCGGGCCTCGGCGTCACGCTCGAGGAGCGCGTCGTCGCGCAGGGCGGGAAGTTCTTCCACATCTCGAAGCCCAGCTCGACGAGCTTCACGTGGGCCGAGGGCCGCGCGCTCCAGGATCTCGTTCTGCGAACGCGCCCCGACGTCGTGATCGTCGTCCTCGCCTCCAACGAGCTCTTCGTCCCGAACCCGCACGCGCGCGCCCCCGACGTCCGCACCATCGTGCAGCGCATCGGGTCGCGCCCCTGTCTCTGGATCGGCCCCGCGCCCTGGCGCCCCGAGAAGGGCATCATCGGCGTGGTCCGCGAGACCTCGAAGCCGTGCCGCTTCTTCGATTCGAGCTCGCTCACCCTGGAGCGCGGCCCCGATGGCATCCACCCCACGCTCCACGGCGGCAAGACGTGGGCGAACGCCGTGTGGCAGGACGCGTTCTCCGCGGACTGAGGGCTACGGCTCCCTGCAGGAGAAGCGCGCCGGCTGCCGCGCATCGACCGCGAGCTCCGGCTCCACGCGCCGCTCCTGCAGGAACGGCGCGCCCGCCGCGCACGTCACGCGCAGCTTTACCCGCGTCGGGCTCTCCTCGAGCACCGCGAGGCGCGCCTGCTGGCTCTTCGGCGGGAGCGTCAGCGCGACCAGACGGATGCCATAGAACGCGTTGCGGAACGACAGCCCGTCGGTGGTGGTGTCCGCCACCCAGCGCCGGCTGCCCCAGGTGGTGTTGACGAGCAGGCCCTCCTCACCGTGGCCGACCACCAGGACGAAGTGATCGAGCCCCCACTCGGGGTGCTGCGTGGGCAGGATCTTCACGCCGGCGATCACCGGATCGCCCTCGTCGACCGCCTTGCTCACCCACTTCGCGAACGCGTCGAACCCCTTCCCGCCGCCGTACACCGCGTAGCGCACGCCGAGCGCGGAGAGCGCGACCGGGATGTCCGACGAGTACAGATCGGGATGCACGGGCTTGCCCGCCCTGTTGATGTACCGCTGCGGCGCCCACAATCCGAGGGTGAGGAGCCCCTCCTGGATGGCGGTCTCTCCACACCATCCCTCCGGCGGCGCCTCCGGCGCATGCGAGCGCGCCGGAATCGGGAGCGCCGGCGGACGCGCCGGCGCCGCCTCGACCGGTCTGCGCCCACAGACCGCCACGAACCCGAAGGCGAACGCGCACGCGATGGATCTCCGCATGGCCGTGGTGTCGGTCGGCATCGGAACAGTGTGACGCGCGCAACCCAGAAATCTTGGCCGCCCTGTAAGCGGCGCGGTCGGGGCCGCGTTTCTCGTCAATGCGTCGTTTCACGCCCGCTCTCCTGCCTCTGCTGGCGCTCGTCGCCGCGTGCTCCCACCCGCACGCGGTCGCGCAGGCCCCGGCGCCGCTCGCCGCCTTGCCCGCGCCGGAGTCACCGTTCGCGGCGCGCCCCATCGCGACGACGCCGCGCGATCCCCTCCCCCTCTCCATCCTGCGCCTCGTCTCGGAGCAGAACCGCGAGATGACGGACGTCGCGGGCCTCGCGGCGCCCGTGGGCGACGCCCGGGGCCGGGCCCGCGCCGCTGCCGAGGTCACCGCCCTCGCCGACGAGCTCCGCACCATCGAGGCCTCGCTGCGCACCGGCACGGTGGAGAGCGATCGCCTCGACGAGCTCGTCGTGAAGCTCCAGCGCCTGCAGACGCGGATCGCGCTCCTCCACGAGGCGCTGCGCGCCGCCTCCACCCCCAACGTCGCGGTGCAGGTGGACTGAGCCCTAAGGCAAGAGCAGCGGGACGATGACGAGCCCCGAGCCGCGCTTCGGCGGCGGGAACCTCGCGTTGCGCAGGACCCCTGCGGCGCAGTCCCGCGCCGCGACCGGGAGCGCACCGGCGCTGGTCGCGAGGGCGCACTGCGGATGACCGTCGGCGCCGACGCGCGCCGCGACCATCATGCTCTTCGGTCCGCCACGCCCGACGGACTGAAGACACGTCATCAGCGCGGGCTCGATCGCGTCGAGCGTGTCGAACGCGTCGGGCATGCGGATCGTCTCCACGACCACGCTGGGCCCGGCTCGAACCGCTCCGTCGCGAGGCGCGCGGCCATGCAGTCCTCGACGTCCTGCGTCAGCCC
>JAYTBL010000728.1:0-3289 GCA_043736975.1 Polyangiaceae bacterium | reverse complement strand
GGAGCGGGGCGTGGTCCTTGGCCTCGATGCCCTCCATCTTCTCGAACGCGAGCTGGGCAAGCTGCGAGCCCGGGTCGAGGCGGTAGGCCTCGGCGAGCAGCTCTTGGCCTTCCTTGTCGTTGGGGCCGTTGGACGCCCACGCACACAGGAGCGCGACCGCCTCGTCCCGCTTTTCCTTGGAGACGAGCCAGCGCGCGACCTTGGCCGCGGAGCTTCGCGAAGACATGCAGGAGCCATGATCGGGCCCCGGCACTCTCCGTGCAAGCACGAAACGACCGATCAACGAGCCACGGGAGCGTAGAGCGAGACCCCCCGGACGTTCGCATCCACGCTCAGCGGAACCTTGATCGACGGCAGAGCCCGCTGCTCGCAGTCCGTGCGCTCGCAGAGCCGGCACGTGACCCCCACCGGCATGCAGGTATCGGGGTTCGCGAGGTCGATGCCGTCGGAATAGACCATCTCCTTCGCGAACTGGACCTGGCAGCCGAGCCCGATGGCCTGCACCGGGTGCTGCGAGTGGTAGCCGCCCGAGTCCTTCTGGATGGTGCGCGCGAGGCAGAAGTACATGACCCCGTCCGGCATCCGCGAGACCTGGATGCGGATCATTCCTGGCGTCAGGAACGCGCTGAAGACGTTCCAGCGCGGGCAGGCGCCGCTGAAGCGCGCGAAGTGGATCCCCGACGCGCTGAATCGCTTCGAGATGTTCCCTGCGACGTCGATGCGGATCATGTGAAACGGAACGCCCTCGTCCCCCGGGCGCCGCAGCGCGGTGAGGCGGTGGCAGACCTGCTCGAAGCCGACGCGAAAACGGCGCCCGAGCACGTCGATGTCGTAGCGCTCCTCCTTTGCGGCCTGGATGAACGCGCCGTAGGGCATGAGCATGGCGCCCGCGAAGTAGTTCGCGAGCGCGACCTTCGAGAGCGCGCGCGACTCGTCGGTGGTGAGGCGGGGGTCCTGGGCGATGCGGTCCATCGCCGCCTGGTGCGCGACCAGGCCGATCTGGTGCGCCAGCTGGAACGTCCGGCTGCGGGTGGGCAGGAGCTCCGAGAGCACCAGCAGCTTCTTCGCCGGATCGTAGCGGCGGAGGACGCCGCGCTCCGAACCCCAGCGCGCGATCTGCACCTGGATGCCGAGCTCGCGCTCGACGTAGCGGACCAGCCCGGGGTAGAGGTCGTCGCTCGTGAGCTTGGCGCGCGCCGCGAGCTGCTCGGCAGCCTCCTCGAGCTCGGCGAAGTGGTTCGAGTGACGCTGCACCATGTCGCCGACCTCCTCGCTGGGCAGGTGCGAACGATCGACGCCGGTCATCTCCTCGCCGTCGGTGAGTCGGGACGAGAGGTCGTCACGGCTGGAGCGCGCCGCCTGGTAAGCGCGGTAGAGCGAGAGCACCGCGCGCGCACCGACCGGGCTCGCGGCCGCCATCTCGCGGACGTCGACCGACGTGAGGTCACGCTCCTCGAACATCGGGTCGGCGAAGGCCTCCGTGAGATCGGCCACGAGATGCGAGTCCTCGTCGGTGGCGAACGAATGCACATCGACGTTGAACAGCTGCGCGAGACGGATGAGCAGGTTCGCGGGGAGCGGGCGTCGGTTGTTCTCGATGAGGTTGAGGTAGCTCGGGGACACGCCGAGCTTCTCCGCGAGCTGCACCTGGTTCAACGACTCGCGCCGCCGGAGCGCCCGCACCTTCGCGCCATAGCGCGGGGACTCGGCCGAAGAGCTACGTTGACGCGGCGGCATGAGATCCTCCCGGAGCCCTCTTGTCATTGACAAAATTTTCTATATGACTGCTGCTCGTTGACAAGTTCAGACCAGGCTTTCTCGGCAGTTCCACGAGGAATGTTGACTGATGACAGCCTGGACTGCAAGGTAATGCCGCAGCGCGGCAGAACAGGACCAGGATGGCGAACGCAGGAAACACAGTGCTCGTCGAGAACGCCCGCACCGGGCCGAGCGAGGCGCTGATCCTCTCCACCGAGGCGCTCGAGTTCGTCGCAGACCTCGTACGGACGTTCCGCCCGCGCCTCGCAGAGGTCCTCGCCCAGCGCGTGGAGCGGCAGGCACGGCTTGATGCGAACGGAGCGGCCGGCGAGCTCGGCTTCCTCGAGGAGACGAAGGCGGTCCGCGAGGGCGACTGGCGCTGCGCCTCCGTGCCCGAGGTGCTCCTCCAGCGGCGCGTCGAGATCACCGGTCCCGTCGACCGCAAGATGATCATCAACGCGCTCAACGCTGGCTCCGACGTGTTCATGGCGGACCTCGAGGACGCGACCTGCCCGACGTGGACCAACCTCGTCGACGGCCAGCACAACCTCTACGACGCGATCCGGCGGACCATCACGTTCGAGCAGGGGCCGAAGAAGTACGCGCTGCAGGAGAAGACGGCCCTGCTCTTCGTGCGGCCGCGCGGCTGGCACCTCCCCGAGAAGCACGTGCTCGTGGACGGCGCGACCGCCCCCGGCGCGCTCGTCGACTTCGGCCTCTACTTCTTCCACAACGCGAAGGAGCTCATCGCGCGCGGCGCGGGGCCGTTCTTCTACCTCCCCAAGCTCGAGAGCCACCTCGAGGCGCGCCTGTGGAACGACGTCTTCCTCCGCGCGCAGGAGAAGCTCGGCATCCCGCGCGGTACCATCAAGGCCACGGTCCTCATCGAGACACTCCCCGCGGCCTTCGAGATGGACGAGATCCTGAGCGAGCTGCGCGAGCACTCGGCCGGCCTCAACTGCGGCCGCTGGGACTACATCTTCAGCTTCATCAAGAAGCGCGCGAACGATCCCGCGGCGCTCCTCCCCGACCGCGGGCAGGTGACGATGGACAAGGCGTTCTTGAACGCCTACGTCCAGCTCCTCATCAAGACGTGTCACCGCCGCGGCGTGCACGCGATGGGCGGGATGGCCGCGCAGATCCCGATCAAGGACGACGTCGCCAAGAACGACGAGGCCATGGCCAAGGTCCGCGCCGACAAGCTGCGCGAGGTGACGAACGGCCACGACGGCACATGGGTGGCGCACCCCGCGCTGGTGCCGATCGCGCTCGAGGTCTTCGACGCGCACATGAAGGGCAAGAACCAGCTCTCGGTCCTGCGCGAGGACGTGCAGGTGACAAAGGAGGAGCTCCTCGCGGTGCCGGCGGGTACCCGGACCGAGGCCGGCCTCCGGCACAACGTGCGGGTCGGGGTGCAGTACATCGAGTCGTGGCTGCGCGGCCTGGGCTGCGTCCCCATCTACAACCTCATGGAAGACGCCGCGACCGCCGAGATCTCGCGGGCGCAGGTCTGGCAGTGGATCCACCACCA
>JAYTBL010000727.1:0-8135 GCA_043736975.1 Polyangiaceae bacterium | reverse complement strand
CCTCCTCGGGAGCGGCCGCGGGTTGCTCGTCGGCGACGCGGACGTTCGCCCCCATCGCCGCCGCCACCGCCGCGGTCTGCGTATCGCCGAAGGGCTTCGCGAGATCGAAGATCACCTTGGTCGTGCCGCCGGAGAGGTTCTGCAGCGCCTCGAGCCGGCGCAGCTCCATCCCGCCTGGCGACGTGTGAAGAATGCGCGCCGCCTCCGCGAAGTTCTTCGCGCTCTCCAGATCCGCCTGGCTCTTGATGATCACGTACTGGCGATCGCGCTCGGCGATCGCCTTGCGCGCGATCACCTCTTGCATCTGCTTGGGCAGCTGGATGTCCTGGAGCGCGATGAGCTCGACATGCAGCCCCCACTGCGCGACGAACTGCTCGACCGCGGCGCGGACCTTCGCCGCGACCTCCTCGCGGTGCGAGAGCAGATCGTCGAGCTTGGTCTCGCCCACCACGTCGCGCAGGACCACCTTGGCGCGGTCGCGCACCGCGTTCTCGTAGTCCTGCACGTTGAGCGTGGCGCGCTCGACGTCGACCACCTTGAAGTAGATGACGGCATCGATCCAGGCGGTGACGTTGTCGGCGGTGATCACCGCCTGCTGCGGGAGATCGCGGTTGCGGACGCGCGTGTCGATCTTCACGAGGCGCTGCACGCCGGGAATGACGAGGTTGAGCCCCGGCGCCGCGAGCCCGGCGAACTTTCCGAACGTGAACTTGAGCCCGGTCTCCCACTGGTTGACCTGGCGGACCGAGCGCAGGGCCATGAGCGCCGCGAACGCCAGGAAGACCACCAGGAGCACGAGCGACATGGGATCCATGGCGCGATCCTACGCTCATCCCCCAGCGCCGGGCGCCATGACATCGACGCTCGCCACCGCGACCTCAGCGCCCGCGACCATGTCGGCGCGACCATGTCGGCGCGCCCGTGCCGGAGCGCCGAGATGTGATTGGCACCGGTGCGCGCGCATCGTGCCGAGAACGTCTCGCTGCCTCCGTCCTTCTTGATCCGCAGGAGGCCCTCGATCACCCGGAGCTTCCGTTCTTCGCGAAGGGGCCGATGTAGCGCGTCAGCGGGACTTCGAATGTCGTCAGCTCACCCTCCTCGCTGCGGGGCGTGCGAAGACCGAGCTCCGCGCGCGCGCGGAGCTCGTTGGGGGCAAGGCGCTGCGCCGCCGCGCCGTCGCTTCGCTCTCCCGCTGCCGGCACGCCGCCCGCGCCGCCCGCGCCGCAGCCCAGTACGGCGACGTGTAAGAGGAGACACGAGGCAGCCTGAAGCATTGCCTGCGCACCTTCCCCTGCATGTCGGCGACCAGGCTCCGAGGGCGCAATTCCCTGAACAAACTGCGGTGCGTGGATCACCGACGACCCGATCCGCGAGCTGCCATGGATCGGGACTGTCCTGCGCTTCGGTCGCGCGCACGCTGTGTTAGAACCGGCCGCGAAACCGACCCGAAAGGATTTTTTGCGATGCCCACCCGGAAGAAGATCGGACTGATTGGCGCAGGCAACATCGGCGGCGAGCTCGCGCGCCTCTGCGCGAACGCGGAGCTCGGCGACGTCGTTCTCTTCGACATCGCCGCCAAGGAGAACTTCGCGAAGGGCAAGGCGCTCGACCTCGAGCAGAACAGCGCGATCCTCGGCTACGACGCGAAGATCACCGGCACCTCGAGCTGGGCCGACCTCGAGGGCGCGGACGTCCTCATCGTCACCGCCGGCATCCCGCGCAAGCCGGGGCAGTCCCGTGACGACCTCGTCGCCACGAACCTCCCCATCATCCGCGACGTCGCGAACAACGCGAAGAAGCACTGCCCGAACGCGTTCGTGATCGTGATCTCGAACCCGCTCGACGCGATGGTCTACGAGTACATGCGCGTCACCGGCTGCGCCAAGGGCATGGTCGCCGGCATGGCGGGCGTGCTCGACTCCGCGCGCTTCGAGCTCTTCCTCGCCCGCGAGGCGAACGTCAGCATCAAGGACGTCCGCGCCATGGTCCTCGGCGGCCACGGTGACGACATGGTCCCCGTCCTCTCGATGACCACCATCAACGGTGTCCCGGCGACCACGCTGATCGCGAAGGACAAGATCCAGAGCATCATCGAGCGCACCCGCAAGGGCGGCGGCGAGATCGTCACGCTCATGGGCACGAGCGCGTACTACGCGCCCGCGAGCGCGGCTGTCGCGATGGCCGAGGCCTACCTCCACGATCAGAAGCGCCTCCTGCCGTGCGCCGCCTACCTCGACGGCGAGTACGGCTACAAGGACCTCTTCATGGGCGTGCCGTGCATCATCGGCGGCAAGGGCGTCGAGAGGATCCTCGAGATCCCCCTCACCGACGAGGAGAAGGGCATGCTCACCAAGAGCGCCGCGAGCGTCCAGGGCATCGTCGACGTCGTCAAGAAGAGCTGAGCGCCGAGCAGGACGACATACCGTGCCGCGCGAGCTCTCGCGCGGCACGGTGCTCAAGTCCGGTCGTGGGTGGTATCTTCGCGACCCATGAGGTCGCTGCTCCGGTCACTGCTCGTGCTCCTCTCGATCCTCGGCTCGATTCTCGTCTCGATTCTCGGCGCGGGCTGCGCCGCGCCCATCGTGCCGACGCTCGATCTCACGCAGTCGGCCGAGACGCTCGTGACCCGTCAGCCCGGACAGAGTCCGCGCGCCGGGCAGACCGCTCAGCTCACCGTGAAACGCCGCTTCCCGGGAGGGCAGCTCGACGACGTCACCGCGCGCGTCCTCTATTCGATCGAGAAGGGCCTCGCCGAGGTGAGCGACAAGGGGCTCGTGACCGCCGGTAGCGAGGCGGGCCCGGTGATCGTGCGCGTCTACGATCCGTCGAGCGACGCCACCGCGCTGGCGTCGATCATCGTGCAGGCGTCACAGATCACGGCCATCGACGTGACCCCCTCGCCGGCGCGCGTGCTTCTGCGCGGCGAGTCGCAGACGTTCACCGCCACCGCGCGGTACAACAACGGCGACGTCCTCGACGTCTCGACCTCGGTCAGCTGGAGCTCCACCGACGGCAGCGTGGCGCTGGTCGGCAACACCCAGTTCGACAAGGGCGTGGTGCGCGCGGTCGCGCCCGGCAATTGCACCGTCCTCGCCACCGACGGCGCGACGCTGGTGCAGGGCCGGACCATCGTCTTCGTCCCCGCCGACAGCCTCACGCTCTCGGCCATCGTGGTCACGCCGAACCCGGCCCTCGTGGGCGTGGGCAAGACGCTCCAGCTCCGCGCCGAGGGCGTCTACAGTGACGGCTCGACCAGGGATCTCACGCGCGGCGTGACCTGGACCTCGTCGCGCGGTGACATCGTCGTCGTCGATACCGCCGGCCTCATGGGGGGCGTGCTGGCGGGGGACGCGACCGTCACCGCGAACGCGCCCGACCCCACGTCGACGGTCCGCGGCTCGGCGGCCGCGAAGATCGTCCCCTGAGGGCCGACGCATGCGAAAGAAGGCAAACCTTCCGACGAAGACCTGCGCGGCGTGCCAGCGTCCGTTCACGTGGCGCAAGAAGTGGGCGAAGGAGTGGGAGAACGTGAAGTACTGCTCGGCGCGCTGCCGCGGGGACAAGCGCAAGGCGTGAGCCGCGAAGGTTGTTCCCTGGGCGGCCTCCGCTTGCTAGCGTCCTGCCCCGAGCAATGAAGATCCACGAGTATCAGGGCAAGCAACTCTTCGCGAAGTACGGCGTCCCGGTGCCCAAGGGATATGCCGCCTTCACGGTCGACGAGGCGGAGGCCGCGGCAAAGCGACTCATCGCCGAGACTGGCAGCCAGCTCACCGTCGTCAAGGCGCAGATCCACGCCGGCGGCCGCGGCAAGGGCGGGGGCGTGAAGGTGGCGAAGGGCGGCGCCGCCGATGCGCGCGCCGCCGCCGAGAAGATCCTGGGGATGCAGCTCATCACGCACCAGACCGGCCCGGGCGGCCAGAAGGTGAAGCGCCTCTACATCGAGCAGGGCCTCGAGATGGTGGCCGAGATGTACCTGAGCGCGGTGCTCGATCGCGACACGCGCCGCATCGCCTTCATCGCCTCCACCGAGGGCGGCATGGATATCGAGCACGTCGCCGAGCACACGCCCGAGAAGATCCTGAAGATCTTCGTCGACCCCACGGTCGGCCTCGCCGCCTACCAGTCGCGCGAGCTCGCGTTCGGCCTCGGCCTCATGAAGTACGGCAAGGAGACGGTCGCGAAGTTCGTCCGCCTCATGGCCACGCTCTACGAGGTATTCGTGAAGGAGGACTGCTCGCTCCTCGAGGTCAACCCGCTCGCCATCCTCAAGAACGGCGACGTCATCGCCCTCGATGCGAAGGTGAACTTCGACGACAACGCGTCGTTCCGTCACAAGAACTGGAGCGAGCTCCAGGACAAGGACGAGGAGGATCCGATCGAGCTCGAGGCGGCCGCGGCCGGCCTCAACTACGTCTCGCTCGACGGCAACGTCGGCTGCCTCGTCAACGGCGCCGGCCTCGCCATGGCCACCATGGACATCATCAAGCACGCCGGTGAGCAGCACGGCGTCGCGCCCGCGAACTTCCTCGACGTGGGCGGCGGCGCCACGCAGGAGCAGGTGACCAAGGCCTTCAGCATGATCCTGAAGAGCGACAAGGTGAAGGGCATCTTCGTCAACATCTTCGGCGGCATCATGAAGTGCGACGTCATCGCGAACGGCGTCGTCGCCGCGGCGAAGGAGCTCGGGCTGAAGGTGCCGCTGGTGGTGCGGCTCGAGGGTACGAACGTGGAGCTCGGTCGCAAGATCCTGAGCGAGAGCGGTCTCGCCATCCAGGCGGCGACCACCATGGCCGATGGCGCGAAGAAGATCGTCGACGCCGTCGTGGCGGGAGGTGACAAGTGAGCATTCTGGTCGGCAAGAACACCAAGCTCCTCGTCCAGGGCATCACCGGCGGCGCGGGGTCGTTCCACGCGAAGCAGATGATCGAGTACGGCACGCAGGTCGTGGGCGGCGTCACCCCCACCCGCGGTGGCGAGACGTTCGAAGGCAAGGTCCCGGTCTTCGACACCGTGAACCAGGCCGTGAAGGCGACGGGCGCGAATGCCACGGTCATCTTCGTCCCGCCCCCCGGCGCGGCCGACGCGATCCTCGAGGCGTTCGACGCGGGCGTCGAGCTCGTCATCTGCATCACCGAGGGCATCCCCTCGATCGACATGCTCGGCGTGCGGCGCGTGCTCGAGGCCGCGCAGGCCTCGGCGCGCGCGAACGGCACCACCATCCCGCGCCTCGTGGGACCGAATTGCCCCGGCGTCATCACGCCCGGGCAGTGCAAGATCGGCATCATGCCGGGGCACATCCACCTCGCCGGCAACATCGGCGTCGTCTCGCGCTCCGGCACGCTCACCTACGAGGCGGTCGGGCAGCTCACGGCGCTCGGCATCGGTCAGTCGACGTGCGTCGGCATCGGTGGTGATCCGGTGAGCGGCATGGACTTCGTCGACGTCCTCGAGCTGTTCCAGGCCGACCCGGACACGCACGGCGTGATCATGATCGGCGAGATCGGCGGCGGCGCCGAGGAGCGGGGCGCCGACTTCATCAAGAGCAAGATGACCAAGCCGGTCGCGGCCTTCATCGCCGGCACCACCGCGCCTCCGGGCAAGCGGATGGGCCACGCCGGCGCCATCATCTCGGGCGGCAAGGGCACGGCGGCGGCGAAGATCGAGGCGCTCACCGCGGCGGGCGCGAAGGTCGCGCCGACGCCGAGCGACATGGCCTCGACGCTCAAGTCGATGATGACGAAGGCCTGAACCACGGCGACGCACCTCCCGTGAGGAAGCTCGTGCGGATTGCGCTCGAGCTCGTCCTCCCGTGCAACGTCGGGCCTGCGGTGTGCATCGATCCTGGGAATGTCCTCGTATCGCCCCGTTTTTCGCTTGGCACTGATCTCGATGCTCGCCCTCGGCGGGATGGTTGTCTCATCCCGTGGCGAAGTGGCCCACGCCCAGACCGCCGCGCCGCAGCCCGGCTCGGGCGCCGCGCAACGCGACGCGAAGGACCCTCGCTGGGTCTGGGGCACGGTAACGGTCGAAGCCTCGCAGGGCGAGGTGTGGTCGCGGTTCCAGCAGGTGCAGTCCTGGCCGACGATGCTCTCGGACATCGCGCGCCTCCAGGTCACCGACCACCGTGAGAACCACTGGGAGATCAAGCTCGAGACCAAGACGCTCGGTCACGGGATGCTCGGCTACCAGGTCGACGCGAGCAGCGATCGCGTCATCCGGCTCAAGACCGACACGCTCGGCGTGCACGCGCTCGCGGTGACACGCATCCTCCCCGGGCCCACCGCGAAGCAGACCAACGTGAGCTACGCGCTCTTCCTCGAGCTGAACGGATTGCCGAGCCTGCTCATCTCCGACAAGTCGCTGCGCGACAAGCAGGATCACATGGTCTCGGTGTCGCTGGCCGACATCCGCCGCACCTTCGGGGAGGCGCGACCGTAACGCTGACGCGCGGCTCGATGTGTGCCGATGTCGGCTCTCGCGCCGCCACGATCGTCGACGGATCGTTTCAGGACCGTCAAGCTCGCCATCTACGATCGCCCCATGGAACACGGCGCTCGCAGGACCGAGGCGGAGGCCGACGAACGACTCCTCGTGCTCGAGGATGTCTGGCGGCGATGGAAGGAGCTGCTCGTGGAGACGGAGACCTTCGTGTTCGTCGATCTCTCGCCGGAGGAGCGCGACCTGGAAGCCCGCTCGGAATTCGTTCGTCAGGGGACGTCCGACCACTAAGCTCAAGGCGTGCTCCGGCGTGCGCCCATCTTGGTCCTGTTCGCCGTCGCGGCCTGCGGCGCGTGCTCCGCCGTTCCGGAGCTCACGTTCGATCTCGCGGACGGCGGCGTCGACGCGGGGCCGTGCGTGAAGAGCGGCGCCGAGGTCTGCGACGACGGGATCGACAATGACTGCAACGGCAAGACCGACTGCGCGGACGACGCGTGCCAGCAGCGCTACCGCTGCGTCGATCGCGCCCCCGACGACTGGCAGCTCACCGCGCTCGTGCAGGGCGGTCGGCCGGACTGTCCCGACGGCTTCGGCGACAGCAGCGACGTGCGCGCGGTGCGCGGTAGCACTGGCGCGCCGACCTGCGGCTGTGACTGCAGCGGCGCCTCGGCCTGCAGTCCGTCCGGTATCGTCGCGGGGATCGACAACGACCCGGGCTGCTCCGCCACGAACCAGACCTTCGCCGCGACCTCCGACTGCCAGCGGCTGAACGGCAACGGCGTCCAGATCAGCGACAACGCCTTCGTGAGGGCCACCGCCGGCAGCGCCGCCTCGTGCCGGAGCTCGGCGAACGGGACCGTCCCCGAGGTGCGCGACAGCCGCACCTGCGCAGTGCGCAATGCAGGCGGCGGCTGCGGCGCGGGCCAGGTCTGCGTGCCGCGCACCAGCAACGGCTACGCCGTGTGCATCGCGAAGGGCGGCAGCCAGGCCTGCCCGGGCGCGTTCCCCGCGTCGGTCCGTGCCGGCAGCAACGTCCAGCAGGACTCACGCTCGTGCGCGGCCTGTACCTGCGCCGCCTTGCCCTGCAGCGGCGAGGTGAAGCTCTACGACAACCGCGACTGCAGTGACGGCGCGAAGCTCACGCTCACCGCCAGCGCGCCGCCCGGGAGCTGCGCGCGCGTCTCGAACGGATCGTTCCAGGCGCGCGGCTACACCGCGACCATCGCGGGCGGCTGCGTGATGGCGAGCGCGGGGAAGGGGAGCGGCACGCTCACGCTCGCCGACGAACGAACCATCTGCTGCAAGTAGGCAGGGGTCAGAGCTCCGCGCGCACCAGGCTGAACTCGTGGGAGACCGACGGGGCGGTCAGCTCCTCGAACGAGCGCACCGCGCCGAGCTCGCCCCGCAAGCCCCCCACGCGTCCGCGCTCGGTGACGAAGTACACGATCCGCTGGTTGCGCTCCTTCCGCGACGCGAGGTACGTGCGCATCGAGCTGCCGCTGGTGATGAAGATCGCCACGTTGTTGCCGCTGTAAAAGTTCTCGCCCTTCCAGTTCAGCTGGTACGCGACGAGCGGGCCCGCGCTCGCAGTGCCGCGATCGCGGTAGTACGCCTCGAAGACGTCACGCTGCCCGCCGTCGGGCGCGGCGCGCACCAGGTAGCCGTCGAGCATGACGAGCCCGAAGAGCACCGACGCC
>JAYTBL010000726.1:0-17105 GCA_043736975.1 Polyangiaceae bacterium | reverse complement strand
GGAAGCCGCGACGGCGAGCCTCTCACCCGGAGGCGACCCGTGCGATACTCGGCGGCATGGAGATGAACGAGCTGCTCTCCGCGCCGATTGTCCTCGCGATCGTTCTCTCCACCGTCGCCCTGCTCGCGGTGTTCCTGATCGCGAACGGGATCGCGGCCTGGTACGACGAGCGGTCGAGGCGCGCCGTCGCCGTCGTGCGTAGCGGTGGGCAGCTCCCCGCCGCGGGCTTCGGGACCTTTCACGGCGTCGCGCACAACTTCGACGCACGCAGCGGCGGCGAGCTCGTGCGGCGCGAGCAGACGCAGGTGAGTTCGCAGGTGGCGACCGGGCTCGCGTGGCAGAACCGCGGCTGCGTCGTCACCGCGCGCCCGTTCCTCCTGGTGCTCGAGGGCGGCGTCGAGATCGAGATCGAGATCGATGCGCGCGAGCCTCGGCTCATCGGGTTCCCCGAGACCTCGAGCGGCGCGTATACCAACGCGCCGTTCGAGCCGCCGCGCCGCGAGCTGACCTCGCGCATCTCCGCCGGGGACGAGATCTGGGTGACCGGCGTCCTCGTGCGCCCGTCCGACAACAACGCCGGCGCCTACCGATCGAGCGTCGCGCGGCGCAAGCTCCGCGCTCCTCGCCGCGGCGCGCTCGAGATCGCGCGCGAGTCACCGGTCGCGCGGTGGACGACGTACGCCGCGGCCCACAAGCGCGGCGCCTACGCGGCGCTCGGCGCGCTCGCGCTCCTGCACGGCGTCTTCTTCCGCACGGTCGACAAGCACCTGCTCGCGGGGCCCGCCTCGTTCCGGTGGGAGGCAATGGGAGCGCTTCACCGGACCTGGCCCCTCGTGATGGTCCCGGCGGCGCTCGGGGTGATGATCGTGGTGGGCGTGTGGCTCTTCGGGATCCGGCGTGCGTCGGAGCTGCACCGCAGCTGAACGGCGAATGCCGGCCAGACTCTGAGAGTACTGATCAGCCGCGCGGGAAGAGGCCGTGGCGGCCGGCGAGGCGCAGCTCGTCCATCGCGGTTTGCATCGCGCCGAGCACGCGCTCGAAGGCGAGCTCCACGGCGCCCGCGTCCCCGGCGGCCGAGGGAGGCAGATCGAGATCGATCGGCGCGAGGAAGCGCGTGTGGATCTTCACCGGCGGCGGCAGGTGAGGGAGGGGCACGCCGGCGATGAGGCCCCACGGGAGCGCGAAGCCGAGCGGCGCCACGTTGGAGCGAGCGCGGCGCGGGAGCCCCAGGGCCTCGGCGAGCCTGCTCCCGTCGCTCCAGATGAAGAGCGACTCGTGGGCGCCGACGCTGACGATGGGCACGATGGGCACGCCTTGCCGGATCGCCGCGCGGACGAAGCCCCGCCGCTTGCCGAAGGTGATCGTGTAGCGCTGCGACCAGGGCTTGCAGGCGTCGAGATCGCCCCCGGGGAAGACCAGAACCGGCGCGCCGCGCTCGAGCGCGCGCTGCGCGTTGTCGCGGTTGGCCGCGAGCGCGCCGCTGGCGTTGAGCCAGGCGCCCGCGCCGGGCACGTGGAAGGGCACGTCGTGCATCAGCCCGTACGAGGGACGCTCGGCCGAGGCGTGCCGCCAGAACGCGACCATGTGGCAGAACATGTCGGGGATCCCCGTCATCGCGTTGTGGTTGGCGACGGCGAGGAAGGGCCCGTCCGGCAGCCCGGCGGCGATCTCGGTCTCGCAGCGGAAGTAGCCGTCGTAGAGCCAGCCGAGGAGCGGCATCACCCGGCGAATGAAGGCCGGATCGCGCGCGTCGAGATCGTCCGGGCGCACCGGGGAGATCGCCTTCTGCCCGAGCGCGGCGAGCGCGTCCCGGACCGCTGTGCGATCGGGGCGAGGTTCGTGCGGGAGGATCAGCACGGTCGAGATTTCCTAGAACGCGGTGAGGCCGAAGGGAAGCACCGATTACATGAGCGGGCTGAGGAGGCGCGCCGCGCCCTGGATGACCTTCTGCGTCCAGGGCCTGGCGCTGAAGCCCACGGGATCGATGGGCGACGAGACCGCGAGATCGGCCTTGAAGCAGGCCTCGAGCTGCGCCGCGGTCGTGGCGTCGTGCACCAGGGCATGGACCTCGAAATTGAGGCGAAAGCTCCGCAGATCCATGTTGGCGCTGCCGACCATGGCCACCGTGCCGTCGACGACCATCGTCTTGGCGTGGATCATCCCCGGGCCGTACTCGTGGATGGCCACGCCCGCCTCGAGCAGCTCTTCGTAGAACGAGCGCCCCGCCTGGCCGACGAAGGGGTGGTTGTTGCGCCGAGGCAGGAGGAGCCGCACGTCGACCCCGCGCATCGCCGCGGTCTGCAGGGCGACGATGATCGCGCGGTCGGGGATGAAGTACGGCGTGGTCACGTACACGCGCGAGCGCGCCAGGGTGATCGCGCCGAAGAAGAGCCGGTGGATCGTCTCGCGCAGCGGCCCTCCGACGTCGGGCCCGCTGCGGACGATCGCCACCGTCGCATCGCCGGGCTCGCCCGGCGCGTGCGCCCGCGCCCTGCAGGCCGCCTCACCCTCGAGATCGCGGGGGATCTGCTGCCTGGTAGCGAAGTGCCAGTCGAGCTCGAAGACGTGGCCGAGCTCCTGCGCGGCGGGCCCGCGGACGCGGAGGTGAATGTCGCGCCACGGCGCCTGCCCGCCGACGCCGCGGTACTCGTCCATGACGTTGATGCCGCCGGTGAACGCCGTCTCGCCGTCGACGATCACGATCTTGCGGTGGTTGCGGAGGTTCATCGGCTGGAAGAAGATCAGCCGCGCCGGCAGGAAGAAGGCGACCTCGACGCCGGCGGCGCGGAGCGCGCGCACCCAGCGCCGGCCGATCCAGAACGATCCGAAGCCGTCGAGGAGGACGCGGACCGCGACCCCGCGCTTGGCGGCGCGGACGAGCTTCTCGGCGAGCCAGTCGGCCACGTCCCCCCGCGCCACGAGGTAGTACTCGGCGTGGACCTGGCGCGTCGCCGCGTCGATGGCGGCGCCGATGGCCGCGTACGTCGCCTCGCCGTCGACGAGGAGGGAGGCGACGTTGCCATGCGAAGGCTCCCCGCCCGGGAGGGCACTGCTGATGCGAAACAGCTCGCGATCGACCGCGGTGGGGATGCGCGCGAGCGCGGAGCGCTGCGCGGGCGAGGCGGCCAGGTGGTGCCGTCGGCTCTTGACGAGGGCCTGGTCAGCGTCGCGCTTCCACTGCACCGGGAGGCGCACGCGGTCGCGCCCGAAGAGCAGAAACAGCGTCGCCCCGAGCCCCGGGAGGAACACCAGCGCCAGGATCCACGCCGCGGTGCTCGAGGGCTCCTTCCGGCGCAGCACGACGAGCGGAATCAGGCATAGCGCGATGATCTCGATCATGATCCCGAGCACGATCGAAATCCGCGGTAGCGCCGCTGTCATCAAGCCCACTGCGCTCAAGCCTAGTGCCTCTTATCCATGTTCGTGAGAGGATCGTTCATGGCTCGTCGAGCCCCAGGCTCCCTCCCGCGCGTCGCTTCGCGAGCGGGTCCCTACCTTGATCCTTGGAGATTCCATGCGCCGCTCGTTCCTCGCTGCCCTCGCTCCTTTTGCCGTCGCCGCCACCTCGCTCATCGCCTCTCCGCTGGGCTGCGCCAAGGGCTTGAACAGCAGCGGGGCAGACACCTCCGACGTCGGCGGCGCGGGCGGCCAGGGCGGGGCGACCAGCGTCGCGGAGAGCTCCAGCGCCTCCACGGGCGGCGGCGTCTGCGACGACACGGGCACCTGCGAGACCTGCCGATCGTGCGCGATCACCGGCCAGTGCTCGTCGCAGCACGACACCTGCCTCGGCGATCCCGAGTGCCTCGACTACGACGACTGCATCAGCGCCTGCCCCAATTCCGACTCGGCCTGCTACGACTCTTGCGGCGTCCAGTACCCGTTCGGCCAGCAGGAGTTCTTCGAGTACGCGCTCTGCCTGATCTGCGGCGCTTGCTACAACGACTGCGAGGGGACGCCCTCCACCTGCACGATCTGAGAGGGTGGAGCCCGGATCAGATCCCTTCGAGCTTGACCTTCTGCCCGGCGGTCACGCCGTGGGCGCGGGTCCAGCCCGCGTTGAGCTCGAGCACGTACTTCGAGGAGCAGCCGACCGAGAACGTGTCGTCGCTCATCGTCGGGGTGCTCTCCTCGATACCGACGATGAGGCCGTCGTCGTCGATGAAGAGCATGTCGAGCGAGATGCAGGTGTTGTGCATCCAGAAGGTGTGATCGTCCCTCTCGGCGAAGGTGAAGATCATCCCGCGATCCTCGCCCATCCTGGTGCGGTACATCAGCCCGCGCTGCCGATCGCGCTCGTTCTCGGCGACCTCGTTCGTCGTGACCGGGGAGCCCTTGGCCTCGGGGAAGGTGACCTTGACGGTGCGGAGGTTGGGCGGCGTCTCCGGATCGCGCGGGCAGCGGGCGTCGGGGCCGAGGGGCGGGGTTCGCTTCGGCTTCGCCGCCGTCCGCGTGACGCAGCGGCCCGCGGGCAGAGCGCCGGGGCTCGCGGACGTCGCGGCGAGCGGTGTTACCGGCGGCAAGGGCGCGGTGAGCGACGACGGATCCTTCGGTCGAGACGGCGCGGGCTCCTCGACGGGGCGCTCGCAGGCGCCGAGCAGCAACAACGCGGAGCCGAGCATCACCGCGCGGGGGAGGGGAGCGATCGAGAAAAGCTGGGGACGCCCTCGCATCCCCGGCTCTTACCACGACGGTCGATGGGGAAGCGCGCTCGCGACGAACTTGACCGCGGGCGCGGGCGGTCGCAAAACGTCGCCGCCGTGAGACACTCCACCTCGATCCTCGTGCCCGCTTCGCTCGTCTTCACCCTCGCGCTCGCCGCCTGCAAGGCCAGCCCGCCCGAGCCCTCGGCCGAGCCGGTTCGCAACACGCCCGAGCAAGGGAACAACGGCGACGCGCAGAACGGCGCCCTGAAGACGGCCGACACCGCCAAGCGGACGCCGCCGACGCCGCCGGTGCCGCAGAAGCGCAAGGTGGTGGCCAAGCCCACGGCCTCGGTCACGCCGGCCGCCGACGATCCGGTCAAGGGCAAGTGGTCGCTCGACGACGCGACCAAGGGCCTCCCGGCGGGCAAGCAGATCCTCGCCACGATCGAGACCGATCTCGGCAACCTCGAGTGCAAGCTCTTCGAGGACAAGGCCCCGATCACGGTGGCGAACTTCGTCGGCCTGGCGCGCGGCATGCGCCCCTGGAAGACGCCGGAGGGCGCGTGGGAGAAGAAGCCGGCCTACGACGGGACGCCGTTCCACCGCATCATCAAGGGCTTCATGATCCAGGGCGGCGACGCGCGGGGCAACGGCTCGGGCGAGCCGGGCTACGTGATCAAGGACGAGCTGTGGGAGGGCGCGAAGCACGATCGCGCCGGGCTGCTCTGCATGGCGAACCGCGGTCCGGACACCAACGGCGCGCAGTTCTTCGTCACCGACGCCGCCGCGGCGCATCTCGATCGGAGCTACACGATCTTCGGTGAGTGTGCGCCCGTCGAGGTGGTGCACGACATCGCGAACACCCCGACCAGCCCGGGCGACAAACCGCAGACGCCAGTGACGATCAAGTCGGTCACGATCAGCCGCGACGAAAAGAAGAAGTAGCGCAGGACGCCTGCGGCGTAGGCCCACGGCTTCTGAGGCCTCTGAATCTCAATGGCCGAAGTGGCCGGTGAGCGAGCCTTCGCCGAGGATATGGCCGTCGATGGCCTCGTCGACCTGGGTGCGCGTCGCGCCCTCCTGCAGCTTCAGGACGTTGTCGACCGCGAGCACGCGGAAGCGGTAGCGGTGGCCCTCGCCCTTCGGCGGGCACGGGCCGCCGTAGCGCGGCGCCCCGAAGTCGTTCAGGCCGAAGCGCGCCGCCTCGCCGCCCGCCGTCAGGTCGGAAGCCGAGGGCAGCTTCCGCAGCTCGGGCGAGAGGTTGAACGCGATCATGTGCGTGAACATGCCGCTCGAGGCGTCGGGATCCTCGACGTACAGCACCAGCGACTTGGTCGCGTCGGGTGGAGAGCTGAAGACCAGCTCCGGCATCACCTCGCTGCCGTCGCAGGTGTGATCGACGGGCAGGCGCGCGCCCTCGGTGAACGCGCGGCTCGTCACCGTGATGCTCGCGCCCCGGCCTGCTCCGGCAGCGTAGCGCGGCTCGACCGGCGGCTTGGCGCAGGCCGGCGCCACGAGAGGGAGCAGGAGCAGCGGGACGAGGAGCGCGCGCGCTTTCATGGTCAGTCCTGCGGGAACACGGCGTTGGGATCGTGCGAGTAGAAGGCGCCATACATGGGCCTCTCGAACGTTACCGCACCGAACAGGTTCCACAGCACCGCCCACGCCGCAGCGTACTGGAAGACGCGCCCGAAGCGCGGCACCCCCACCGCCAGCATCACGAAGAGCAGCACCGCGTAGTCGTTCGAGAAGCGGTAGCCGAACTGGAACCACCCGCTGTTCTGATAGAGCAGGTTCATCACCAGCGGCCCCAGCGCGCCGAAGAAGGCGGCCCAGGTGAGGAACGTGGCTCGCTTCGGCCGCAGCAGCCAGAAGTAGAACGGCGTCGTGAACCACAGCGCGATGCCGTGGCCGCTGATCTGGAACGGGACTGTCACCTCACGGCGCAACACGCTCCGCAGCGCGTCGCCGATGGGGCCGGGGAACACGCCGAACGCCTCGTTGGGAGCGGGCCGCCAGGGGAGGCTCGCGAGCATCACGCCCAGGTTGCGCGGGAGGAAGTGGTAGCTGAAGAGGCCCCAGCGCCGGATGCGCCCTTGCCAGCCCACGGTGAGGTACTCGTGCCCGAACGCCCACGGCCGCGGGTCGTGGAAGCGCGCGTAGTTCATCTGCGCCGCGACCCCCAGGCAGAAGAGAAGCGGGATGGCGAAGAACGCGGCCGCGTAGAGCAGCTGCCGCCGGTCGCCGCCGCGGAGCGTCGCAGTGACGCGCTCGCCGAGCGAGCCCTCGGTGGGCAGCGCGCCCCGCTTCTTCATGTAGGATGCACGTATCAGCTCGAACACGAAGAACGTGCCCAGCAGGAGCGTGGTGGTGCGGGTGAGGAACATGCAGCCGAGCAGGAGGCCCGCGAGGATGGGCCGCTCGGCATCGAGCGCGCAGAGGACGAAGAGCGCCGTCAGACCGATGCCCACGACGTGCGCCGCGAACCAGACCGTGCCCTGGACCGCAGAGTAGAAGTAGACGGTCCCGAACGCGAAGAGCAGCGCGAGGAAGACGTTCTCGTATTCCGTGCGCTCGGAGCGGCCGGTGCGGCGCATCTTCTCCAGGACGAGGAAGAGCACCGCTGGCCCGACGCCCGCGAGCCAGATGATGAACTGCGCGTCGCGGAAGTTCTCCGGGCTGCCGGCGAGCCACACCACCGGCATCATCAAGAGGGCAGGGAAGGGCGGAAAGCTGATGAACGTCTTGCCGTCATGGACGGCGAAGTCGTTGTTCATCGCGTAGCCGGGGGCGCCGCCGCGCAGGTCCTGGCGACCGTGGAGCCACGCATCGGCGAGGTGCGCGAAGTGGTTGTAGGGCGTGTGGACCGCGAGCCGGTCCGAGCCGACGATCGCGAACACCGCGAGACAGACGAGGTAGATCCCGAGGCCGATGAGCAGCCGGCGCGAGCGGGTCTCGAGCGCGAGCCAGCTCCGCCGCGTTCCCGTCGCGGGAGCCGCCGGAGGTGGCTCGCTCGACGCGCGCTGCTCTTTCTCGGCCGCCGCCGGCTCGGTCATCGCGCGCACCCTACCATGCCGTCCTCGCCGCGAAGTGCGAAGCCCGCTACGCGCCAATATGCGGTCTGGATGAGCACCGCGCTTCGCGTCCATGCGGCGATCTACGAGGAAATCTGCTCGCATGTCGATGGCATAGAACTCGCATGAGCGGCCTGCGAATGGCCCTCCCCTTCGACACGCAGCAGACCGGCGCCCGCGACCCCAGGGCGCTCGCGATCCTCGCGAAGACGATCTACCGGGAGCTCCGCGCCAGTGGCTACGCCGAGCGCGACGTGATGGCCCTCGCGGGCGAGCTCCTGGGCATGGTCGCGACCGAGGTCAAGGGTCGCCGCGAGCCTCGCGGCGACTGAGAGGCGGTACCGGGTATCCCGGTACCTGGAGAGTTCCCGCCGCTGATTGCGCCCCGTATTTGACACGGCTTGCCGTAGTCCCTGACAATCCCGTTGAAAATCCGACGGAGAGCGCGCGAGAGTGCGTCCGACGGAACGTGGTTCCCGGGTAAGCTCGGCAACCGGACGCTTTCGCGGGGCCCAGAGGACGACACAGCTCGTGTTTGCGATCATCATCAGCGAAAAAGGCGGCGCGGAGCGTAGGGAGAGCTTCGACAAGAACGAGATCAACGTCGGGCGCGTTCAGGGCAATGACCTGATGCTCCCGAAGGGGAACGTCTCGAAGCACCACGCACGCCTGCTCTTCCGCGACGGGCGGTTCATCGTCACCGACCTGAAGAGCACCAACGGCACGTACGTCAACGGCCGGAAGATCGCCCAGGCCACGATCGTCCGCGAGGGCGACAAGATCTACATCGGAGACTTCGTGCTCCGGCTGGAGACGACCGGCGCGCAGGCCGCGCCGATCCTCGAGGCCACCGCCGGCGGCGAGGAGGAGTCCATCCGGACCCTCGCGCGTGACAATGTGCCGCCGCCGCGCCCCGTGCACAACCCACCCGCGGTGACGCTGAAGGCGCCCACGCACCCGCCCGGCGCGCCCCTCCCGCGGCCGCAAGCGTCGAACGTGTCGAACGCGCCGCCGCCCGTGCAGCAGCAGCGCGAGCCCAGCGGCGGCGGATTCCCGCTCGATCACGATCCGGACGACAGCGCGCCCCTCCAGAAGCCGCGCATGCAGTCCGGCGCGCCGCCGCCGATGCAGAGCGGCAGCAACGCCAACGGACCGCGCCCGATGACGATGCCGCTGAACCAGATGTCGCCGCCGATGATCGGCCAGCGACCCCCCACGGGGGCCCCTTCGGTGCCCGCCGTCGCTCTCCAGCAGCCGCCGACTGCGCAGCCGATGCAGCCGCAGGGCAGCTCGTCGCTCCCCCAGCCGCCGGCGCCGCCGCCGCCGCTTCCTCCTCCTCCGCTCGCGCCCCCTCCTCCGCCCGCGCCTCCTCCTCCGCTCGCGCCTCCTCCTCCTCCGCTCGCTCCTCCTCCGCTCGCGCCTCCTCCGCTCGCGCCTCCTCCGCTCGCGCCTCCTCCACACCAGTCGTCGGCCTCGCAGCTGCCGTCGGGCGCGCCCGAGCGCGCCGCCGCCGCCGCCGCGCAGCAGCGCCCGACCGCGCCGCCCGGACGCGTCGCGCAGAAGGAGTCTCCCGCGCAGGCGGGCCGTCGCCTCGCGCTCACCATGCTCGTAGGTCGCATCGCCGACGCGGTCGACCTCTCGCCGCTCCGCGCGAGCCCCAACGTCCCGGAGGCGCTCGCCGCGCAGATCGAGCGGGCTGCCCGCGATCAGGCGAACGCGATGCGGGACGAAGGCGAGGCGCCGCAGGACGTCGACCTCGACGCGGTGGTGCGCGATGCGCACCGCGAGCTCGTCGGTCTCGGCGCGATCGGCCCGCTCCTCGAGGACGAGGAGGTCACCGAGATTCACTGCGTCCGTTACGACCAGCTCTTCACGGTGCGCTCCGGCAACACCGTGAACGAGGGCGGCGGGTTCAGCAGCGAGGAGGCGCTCTACCGCGTCATCGCGCGGCTCGTGCAGCAGAGCGGCGATCCGTGGCGGCCCGGCGAGACGGTCATCGAGCGGCGCCTGGCGCGGACCTCGCTGGTCGCGATCTCGCCGCCCGCCGCGCTCACGCACGTCGTTTCGATCCGGAAGCGGCGCCGCGTCGAGTCGACGGTCGAGGATCTCGTCCGTCAGTCGGCGCTCTCGCGTCCGATGGCGCAGTTCGTCGAGGCCTGCGTCGCGGCGCGCGCGAACATCCTCGTCTCCGGCGCCTCGGCTGGTTCGGTGCTCTCGGCGCTCGCGTCGTCAGGGAGCGCCGGTGAGCGCGTCTGCGTCGTGCAGGACGTCGAGGAGATCGCCGTAGGCAACGCCCACGCGGTCACGCTCACCATCGTCGACACGCGCAAGGCGGGCGAGGACACGGTGCGCGCAGCCTCGCGCCTGCGTCCCGATCGGCTCGTGGTGGCGGCGCTCGCCGGCGGCGTGGCCGCGGCCACGGTCGACGCGATGGCCGAGGGCAGCGAGGGCGTGCTCGCAGCGATCGCGGCGCCCACGTTGCGTCAGGCGCTGTCGCGCCTGGTCGCGCAGCTCGTCCTGCACCGTCCGGGGCTCGGCCTCGAGGCGATGCGTGACGTGGTGGGCGAGGCGTTCGACATCGCGATCGAGGTCGCGACTCTCCCCGACGGACGGATGCGCGTGATGCGCATCGCCGAGCTCGGCGGCTCGGACGCGAAGGGCATCGTCGCGCGCGACGTCTTCGTCTTCAGCGCCGACCCCCAGGGCGGCGAGGGCAGCTTCAGCGCCACGGGCGTGGTCCCGCGCCTCGCGAACGAGCTCGCCGCCCGTGGCCTCAAGCTCGACCCCGCGATCTTCAAACGCGCCGGCCGCTAGCACTAAGTCGAGGCTTGCTCTTCCGCGCGCTTGACCATCTTGCGGTGGGTCAGGCGCTTCTTGAGCGGGCCCATATGGTCGATCATCAGCTGACCCTGGAGGTGGTCGTACTCGTGCTGGATGGCCACCGCGAGCAGGCCTTCGGCCTCGAGCTCGAACGACTTGCCCTCCTTGTCGAGGGCGCGCACGCGCACGCGCTCGGCGCGATCGATGTCCTCGGTCACGCCCGGGAAGCTGAGGCAGCCCTCGGGCCACGTGATCTCGCCCGTCGTCTCGAGGATCTCCGGATTGATGAACACGCGGAGATCGCTCGGCTCGTCGTTGTCGGCGATGTCGATGATGAACAGCTGGAGCAGCTCGCCGATCTGCGTGGCCGCGAGCCCGACGCCGGGCGCCGCGTACATCGTCTCGGCCATATCGTCGATCAGCTGCCGCAGCTCGGGCGTTACCGCCTCGATCTTCTTGCCCTTCTCGCGAAGGCGCTTGTCCGGATAGTGGAGAATGGTGCGGACCATGGACATCTCAGCTTAACGCTTGCAGCGCGCCCGCGCGAGGCGGGGACGACGATCAATCGGGGTAGACGAGCGGACCATGCACGTAGGCGTCGCTGCCCACGAGCTCCCAGGCGGGCGTCGCGATGCGCGGAGCCTTCTGCGGCGTATCGGGGCCCGCCCAGTCGACCGCGCCGGCGCGGCCACGCGGCCCGAGCAGGATGGGCGCGACGAACACGTGGAGCTCGTCCGCGAGGCGGCCCGCCAGGAAGCTCCCCGCGAGCTCGGCCCCGCCCTCGACCATCAGGGCGACCACGCCGCGAGCGGCGAGCGAGCGCAGCGCGGTGAAGACCTCGAGACGGCCCTCGGCGGACAGCGGCGTGCGGAGGCACTCCACGCCGTGTCGCGCGAGCTCCGACTCGGCGTCCGCGTCGGCGTCGAGCCCGCACAGCACGAGCGTCGGCGTCTCGCGCGCAGTCTTCACCAGGCGTGACTCCACGGGAAGGCGGAGCTTCGTGTCGAAGATCACGCGCATAGGGCTCTCGCCCGGCGCGTCGCGCACGGTGAGCCGAGGGTCGTCGGCGAGGGCGGTGCCGATGCCGATGGCGATGGCGTCGCTCTTGGCGCGGAGCAGGTGGACCTTCGCGCGGGCGTCCGGGCCGGTCACCCACTTCGACTCGCCGGTGCGCGTGGCGATGCGGCCGTCGAGCGAGAGCGCGAGCTTGAGCGAGACATACGGGAGCCCGACCGTGATGTGCTTCGACCACGGCACGATCAGCGCGCGGGCCTTCTCCTCGCGGACGCCGAGCACGACCTCGATGCCCGCACCGCTGAGCTTCTCGATGCCCATGCCCTCGACGTGTGGGTTCGGATCGCGCGTACCGACCACCACGCGCGCCACCTTCGAAGCGATGATGGCGTCGGTGCAGGGCGGCGTCCGGCCGTGGTGGTTGCATGGCTCCAGCGTCACGTAGAGCGATCCGCCCTTCGCCCTCTCGCCGGCCGCGCGAAGCGCCGCGACCTCGGCATGATCGCCGCCCGCGCGCTCGTGGAACGAGGTGGCGACGAGCTCGCCGCCGCTCACCACCGCGGCGCCGACGTTCGGGTTAGGCGAAGGCTTGCCGTTCTTGGCTGCGGCGAGCGCGACCTCCATCCAGCGCTCGTCGTCGGTCGGCGGCGCCGGGGGCAACTGCGATGGGGAAGTCACCGGTGGCGGCGCCGCCGAAGGTCGTTTCGCATTCATGGCTGAACGTCCTTGCGGGCGAGCTGGTCGATCTCGGAGCGGAGCTCGTCGATGTCCTTGAACTGACGATACACGCTCGCGAAGCGCACGTACGCGACGGGATCGACGAGGCGGAGGTGCGTCATGACGCGCTCGCCGATCGCCTCCGCGCTGATCTCCTTCTCCCCGGAGTCGATGAGCTCACGCTCGATGCCGTCGACGATCTGCTCGAGCCTCTCGATGCCGACTGCGCGCTTGTCGCAGGCGCGCCGCAGGCCGCTGAGGACCTTCTGGCGATCGAAGGCCTCGCGGCGCCCGTCCTTCTTCACGACGAGCGGCAAGACCTCTTCCACGCGCTCGTAGGTCGTGAAGCGACGCGCGCAGGCCTCGCACTCACGCCGGCGACGGATGACGTCGCCCGACGTACCCGCGCGGGAATCGGTGACCTTGCTCTCGAGATGCGCGCAGAACGGACACTTCACGCGCGTCTATCGCGGTCCTGGGTCGAAACGGGACAGGACGAGCGAGCAGTTCGTGCCGCCGAAGCCGAACGAGTTGTTCAGCGCGTGCTTCACGCGCCGCTCACGCGCGACCAGCGGTACATAGTCGAGCGGGCAAGCCGGATCGGGATCGGTGAGGTTGATGGTCGGGGGGATCTTGCCCTCGGCGATGGCGAGCGCGCAGACCGCGCTCTCCACGGCGCCGGCCGCGCCGAGCAGGTGACCCATCATCGACTTGGTCGAGCTGATCCAGAGCTTCTTGCTCGTGGCGTGCTCGCCGAAGACCGCGGTGATGGCCTCGGTCTCGGCGACGTCGCCCACGCTGGTCGAGGTGCCATGCGCGTTGACGTAGTCGACGGCGTCAGGAGTGATGCCCGCGTCCTTGAGCGCCATCTTCATCGAGCGCTGCGCGCCCTCGCCGTGGGGCGCGGGATTCGTGAGATGGTGGGCGTCGCTCGACGCGCCGTAGCCGGTGATCTCCGCGTAGATCCTGGCGCCGCGCGCCCGGGCGCGGGTCAGCGACTCGAGCACCATCACGCCCGAGCCCTCGCCGCAGACGAAGCCATCGCGCCCCTTGTCGAAGGGACGGCTCGCGCGCTCGGGGTCGTCATTGCGCTTGGACAGCGCGTACATGGCCTCGAAGCCGCCGATTCCGACGGGCGTGACGGTCGCCTCGGCGCCGCCGGTGACCATGATCTGCGCCTTGCCGCGACGGATCCACTCGGCGGCCTCGCCGATGGCGTGCGCGCCGCTCGAGCAGGCGCTGGTGTTGCAGTAGCTCGGCCCGCGCAGCCCGTGCGCCATCGAAACCTGGCCCGCCGCGAGGTTCGCGATGATGCCGGGGATCGAATAGGGGCTGATCTTCTGCGGCCCCTTCTCCATCAGCGTCTGCTTGGTCTTCTCGAGCGTGAAGAGCCCGCCCAGACCGACGCCGATGAAGCAGCCGGCCTCGTCACGGTCGGCGTCCGTCATCTCGAGCTGAGCATCCTTGATGGCCATGTCCGCCGCACCGAGCGCAAACTCGGTGAAGCGGTCCATCTCCTTCAGCTTCTTCTTCTCGATGAAGCGCGTGCCGTCCCAGCTCTTCACCTCGCCGGCGAAACGCACGCGGAACGCAGAGCAATCGAAGAGCGTGATGGGAGCGATGCCGCTCTGTCCGGCGAGCAGAGCGGCCCAGGTCTCGAGCCGGCCGATGGCGAGCGGAGTGACGAGTCCGATCCCAGTGATGACGACGCGTTCCATTGCAGACGGCAGCTCTCCTCGGTCCGGCGCGCGCGCGCGCCAGGCTACTTCTTCGCGTGCTTCTCGATGTAATCGACCGCGTCCTGCACGGTGCGGATCTTCTCGGTGTCCTCGTCCGGGATGTCGATCTCGAACGCTTCCTCGAACGCGAGGACCAGCTCCACGAGCCCGAGCGAGTCCGCTCCCAGGTCCTCGATGAAGGTGGACTCCGGCTTGATGTCCTTCTCCTCGACGTCGAGCTGCTCCTTGATGATGCGCTTGACCTCGCTACCGATGTCCTGAGCCATTCGTGTGCCTCGTTCGATTCGCGTACTTTGTCGATGGGCCTCGCGAGAATTCGCGAGGGGAAGGAGTGTCCCGGGGGCGTTCTACACAGCCTTTCCCAAGACCGCAACCCGCGCTTTCCGGCGCGGGCTGCGTAGCGGAAGTAGCGGTCTTCAGACGTACATTCCGCCGTTGACCCGGAGCACCTGCCCCGTGACGTACGCAGCCTCGTCGCTCGCGAGGTAGACGCAGGCGGCGGCGATCTCCCTCGCGGTGCCGGTGCGGCCGAGCGGGACCACCTTCACGAGCATCTCCTTCATGGCGGCGGTCATGCCGCTCGTCATGTCGGTGTCGATGAAGCCGGGGGAGACGACGTTGACCGTGATGTTGCGGGAGGCGAACTCGCGGCCGATCGACTTCGCGGCTCCGATGACCGCTGCCTTAGAGGCGGCATAGGCGGTCTGGCCGACGTTGCCCATCTCGCCGACCACGCTCGACATGAAGATCACGCGGCCGGTCCTGGCGCGCATCATGACCTTGGTGGCGGCCTTCGCGCAGGCGATCGAGCCCTTCACGTTGACCTGGAAGAGGCGGTCGACGTCCTCTTCCTTGAGGCGCAGGAGCAGCCCATCGATGGAGATGCCGGCGTTCGCCACCAGGATGTCGAGGCGGCCGAGGCGCTTCGCGAGCTCGTCGATCGCGGCCTCGGCGGCCTTCGTGTCGGCGACGTCGAAGCCGAGGATCTCGGCCTTGCCGCCGCTTGCGACGATCGCGTCCGCGACCTCCCGGGCCTGGGCCTCGCCCTTGACGTAGTTCACGACGACCGTGGCGCCATGCTCCGCGAGGGCCTCGCAGCACGCGCGCCCGATGCCGCGCGAGCCGCCGGTGACCAGAGCAACCTTGCCGCTTAGCTGGAACATTTCGTCTTCTCTCTCGGGTCTTTCAGCTGGTCGGTGCGTCGGCAGGGGCCGGCGCGAGGAACGCGGCGAGCCCCTCGAGGGAGGCGACATCGCCCACGCTGAAGATCTTCACCTCCTTCGCGATGCGCTTGCCGAGGCCCGCGAGGACCTTGCCGGGGCCGATCTCGATCGCGTGGGTGATGCCTTCCATATGCATGAGGCGCACCGCCTGCTCCCAGCGCACGGCGCCGTCGACCTGGCGGACGAGCAGCTCCTTCACGCGGCCAGGATCGGTGTTGGGGCGCGCATCGACGTTCGCGACCACCGGGAACGCGAGGGGCTTGACGTCGACGCTGTCCAGCTTGGCCTTGAGCGCCACCGCCGCGGGAGCCATGAGCGCGCAGTGGAAGGGGGCGCTCACCTTGAGCGCGATGGCCTTGCCCTTCTCCTCGCTTGCCCGCAGCCCCGCGCGCGCCACGGCGGCGACGGTGCCCGCGATCACGATCTGGCCGGGCGCGTTGAAGTTCGCGCAGCTCACCGTGCCGTAGGGGTTGCCGTCGGCGTCGCTCTCGGCCGCGACCTCGCGGCAGATCGCCTCGAGCCGCGAGGCATCGACACCCATGATCGCGGCCATCGAGCCCGCGCCCGGCGGGACGGCGACCTGCATCGCGAGCCCGCGCGCGCGGACCAAGCGTACGGCATCCTCGAGCGAGAGCGCGCCTGCCGCGACCAGCGCGGAGTACTCGCCGAGCGAGTGCCCGGCGGCGAAGCGCGGCGCGGGGAGCGCGGGGTACTTCTCGCGCATCGCCGCGAGCACCGCGGCGCTCATGGCGACGAGCGCGGGCTGCGCGTTCGCGGTCAGCGTGAGCTGCTCCTCGGGCCCCTCCAGGATCAGCTGCGAGAGCTTGGGCGCGTCCCCGAGCGCGGCGTCCGCCCGGGCAAAGACGTCACGCGCTGCGGGAGAGGCCTCGAGGAGGTCCCGACCCATGCCCACGGCCTGCGAGCCCTGGCCCGGAAAGAGCCACGCGATCTGACGCGATTCCATTGAGCGCGCTCGATAGCGCAGCTCGCCCGAGAAGTCAGCCTCCGCCGGCGTCGAAGGGGTCGGGGATGGCGCCGTCGTTGGTGGGCGGGGTCGTGGGTTGCGCCGTGGGCTGGGAGGACGAGGCGGGGGGCTCCGCGGTCTTCGCTTCGCCCCCGTGATCGACGCGCCCGCCGCCCTGGTAGTCGCTCTTGTCGAAGATGCAGGCCGTCACGGTGGCGAGCAGGAGGGACGCGAGCCCGACCCGGACCACGATGCGCCGCCGCGCCTGAATCTCGTCACGACGTTCCATCAGTCGCACTCCCAGCCCTTGAGCGTGGTGCAGCGGCACTTCGCTGGGTCCTTCGCGGTGACGCCATAGCGCGGGCACTCGAGGTTCTGCTTGTAGAAGCCGAAGCATAGCGTTCCGGGCGCGATCTGCGAGGCCGGGCAGTCCGGGAAGTCGATGTTGAACACCGCGGTCTGTTCGAGCTTCCCGTCGAGATAAGCCTCGCAAACGAAACGGCCTGGGGGAAAGGGGAGGCCGTCGGTCTCGACGCCGTCCGGGCCGCGCGGCTTGAGCGTGACGTCGACGGTCTGGATGCCGTCCGAGGGCGTGGGCGAGGCTTCGACGTTCGCGAGCACGCGATCGGTGGCAAAGAACTTGTCGGAGGCGAAGTCGTAACCCTGGAGCGCGCGGACGAGCGTCTCGACGGTCGCGCCCCTGCGGCCTATCCCCAGCTCCACCACGCAGTGGATCTCCTTCGTGTCCGTGAAGAACACGTTGCGCTTGCGATCGCCCGCGCCGTCGAGCGCCATGTAGACGTCGGACACGCGCGCGGTGCTCGTGCAGGAGACGACCGCCGCGGGGAGCAGGACAAAGAGCAGGACCAAGAGCAGGACCGAGGTCACGACCAGCTGGCCGAAGCGCATCT
>JAYTBL010000725.1:0-8141 GCA_043736975.1 Polyangiaceae bacterium | reverse complement strand
CGGGCCTCGAGAAGTCGACCTCGCAGCCGTCGGCGGGGGTGGCGTTGCAGTTCGCGTATCCCGGGTCGCAAGAGCCAATGATGCATTTCCGGCCCGCGCAGGCCATCGTGCTGTGGTTCGAGGCGCAGGGCGCGCAGCTCGGACCGCCGCAGCCGTAGACGGGATCGGTGAGCGACACGCACACGCCGTTGCAGATGTGCTGGCCCATCGGGCACCCCTTCGTCGGCGGATCCGCGACGTCGGGCGCGTTGCTCGCGTCGTCCGCGCCGGCGTCGGGCGCGGGCGCAGCGTCGTTCTCGGCTTGCGGGGGACCGGGCACGAGCCCGGCCTCCTCGCCCGTCGCCAGCGTGCCTGGTTGGTTGTCGAGGATGGCGTTGCAGCCCAGAAAGGAGAAGGTGAGGACGCCCGCGACGATCAGCGAGCTCCGGAGCGAGTGCATCATTGGAAATTCCCCTGGAGCATGAAGCCGGCACCGTTCAGCGCGGCCGTCGGAACGGCACGTAGCTTCCCGCTCCGCTCGCGCGCGCCTCTGGGGGCCGTCAACACGAGGACCAGACCGCCGACCACGGCCGCGCCGCCAGCGATGGCGGCGATGGTGGCGATGTTGCCGTTCTTCATCGCGTCGTCGCGCAGGCTCACGCCCTCGGCATCGCATTGGTCGACGAGGCAGTGATTGCGCGAGTCGTCGCGCTTGCTGATCGACGAGAGGCCGAAGCCCGCGCCCACGCCGAGGCCGACCACACCGAGGCCCGCCGCGATCCAGCCCATCGCTCGCTGCGTCGATCCCGGATGACCGACCGCGGGCGGGATCGAGGCCACCGTCTCGGCGCTGGTCGTCGAGATTCCGTCCTCGACGGGCGCGCCGATCGGGACCGCGCCGACGACCGCGCCGATGCGCGGCGGCAGATCGCGCGGCACGGTGATGCGCGCGGTCTTGCTCTCGACGGCTTGCACGATCGTCTCCCACTGCTTGCCCGGCGCAGTGGCGACGACGCGGTGGGTACCGGCATCGACCGGGATCGCGGTGCCGAACGCGGCCGCGCCGATGAGGATGCCGTCGCGCTTCACCTCGAGGCCCGCTGCCGGCGCTGGCACGTCGACGACGAACCTGGGGAGCCGCGGCTCCAGCGCCGCTGCGCGTTTGCGCGCGACCTTCTCGCGGTCCACCTGGTTCGTCGCCTTCGACTCGGCCGCGACGTCGAGGAACCCGGCCCACGCACTGGCCAGCTTGCCGATGTGCTCGTTGCAGTCGGCGAGGTTGAACTGTGTGCCGACGCCGGCGTCGAGGCGCATGCTCTCTTCGAGCTTCGGGCAGGCGTCCGCGAACTTGCCCTTTGCCATCAGCTGACGCGCGTCGTAGAAGAGGACCTGCGCCGCGGGCGGATCGCCGCCGCTCCTCGCGGTTGCGGGTGGATCTGCGAACGCCGCCGTCGGGGCGAGCACGACGAGCAGGAGAGAGAGCACTCGTCGTTTCATTTGCGGTCCTCGAAGAGCTTCGTTTCGTCGGCCGGTGCGGGGCGCGGAGCGGGAGGCGGGGGCACGTATGCGGGCCGCGACGGCTGCGCGTGCTCGAGAGCGACGGGCGCCGCCGCGACCGGCGCGGCGCTCGCGAGGGCCGGCCCAGCATCGGGCGTGGCGGTGACCGCGGGCGGCGCCGCGACCGCGCGCAGCGGCGCCGGGACCTCCAGCGCGGGGATGGCAAGCGCCGGCGGCACCTCGGTCGACGCGATGCCATGCGCCTCGCCGCGCGCGTAGAGCGCGCGCCCGCCGAACACCAGGCCGGCGAGCGCGGCCATCACTCCGAGCATGGCCACGCGGACCACGCGCCGATGACGAACGGCGTATGCGCTCGCCCCGCGGCGGCGGATCTTCGAGCTGGAACCCGACGGCGGCCGGACGGTCTGTCCGTCGTCGATCGACCCGTCGCGCGTGCGCGACCGCGACGACTCCAGGATGCGGGCGATGGCATCGGCGCGCCCCAGCGAGCCCTCGGGCCCGAACGGCGCGAGCGCGAAGGCGAGCTCCGCGACGTCGGGGAAGCGTTGTTCGGGCTCGAGTTCGAGGCAGCGGAGGACGACCTCGTCGAGCGCGCGCGGGACCTCGACGCGCAGAGACGAGGGAGCCGGCGGCGGGCCGAGCGTCGCCGACGCATAGATGTCGAGGAACGTGTCGCCCTCGTGAGGCGCGCGCTTGGTGAGCAGCTCGTAGAGGACGGCGCCGAGGCCGTAGATGTCCGACCGGACGTCCGCCTTCGTAGCGGACTCCATCTGCTCGGGCGACATGTAGCGCGGCGACCCCATCACGGTCTCGGGCTGCGTGAGGGCGATCGCGTCCTTGGCAGAGAGTGGCGAGTCGCTGCGCGAGATGCCGAAGTCGATGACCTTCACGCAGGGCGAGCCGTCGGCGCCGTTCGTGAGGAACAGGTTCGCGGGCTTGAGATCGCGATGCACGATGCCGCGCCCATGAACCTCGCCCAGCGCCTCGCAGACCTGGAGCACGTAGTCGACCGCGTCCTCGACGGGGGTCTCCGCCTCCGACTCGACGAGCGTGTCGAGGTCGTGGCCCTCGAGGTACTCCATCACCATGAAGGGCGCGCCGTCGGCCATCGTCCCGACGTCGGTGACGCGCGCGACGTGCGCGCTCTTCAGATGGGTGGCGGCGCGCGCCTCGCGCATGAAGCGCTGCGCCATGCCCGGGACCTGCCGGATGAGCGGGCAGATGACCTTGATGGCGACCCGCTGCTCGAGGACCACGTGCGTCGCGCGGTAGACCGACGCCATGCCGCCGCCGCCGAGGAAGGCCTCGATGCGGTAGCGACCGTCGACCACGTCACCGGGCGAGAGGAGCGGCGTGGGCGGTGCGTGAGCGTGAGATTCGGCGGGGGACGCGGACATCGAAAGGCCTCGCCCGGTGCAATGCGAACTCCGATCCAACGAACCTCGAGCACAAAACCGCGACAGAGGCAGTGATTGCGCGGGACGCCAGGCGGGGGCAGCCGCAGAAACGCCCCACCGCGACCGGCCGCCCCGCCTCTGTCCAGTCGCCGGCGGGTGCGGGTGATCAGGGACCGACGCCGACGACGCCCGGCTTGTGGGTCACCACGATGTGCCCGTGGCTCTTGTTGTCCGGGTATCCGTAGCGGAAGCTGATCGGCGTGTTGCCTTTGAACTTCTCGTGGAACTCATTCATGTCCTTGTTGTTCACGGTCCCGAACGGTTCCGCGAACTCGTACTGCCCATAGTACTTCTGCTCGAAGCCGAACTTCTTCGCGATGCGCGGCGGCACGCCGGTCGTGTCCGAGATCATCCAGTCGGTGTGGGTCATCAGCCAGTCGCGAATGACCGCGAAGTTGGCGTCGTCCCAGAGCAGGTGGCTCGCGGCCTTCGTCATCGCCGAGACCTTCGGCTTCGTGTCGAGGTGCTTCATCAGCTGCGGGAAGCGCTTCAGGTTGCCGTCGGAGAGGTCGTACGCGACGTGGCGGAGGATGCGCACGCCGGGCTCGCCCTTCTTCATGAAGCGGATCTCGGCGTTCGCGAAGGGGCCGCCGCGCCCCTGTTTTCCCGCCTTCTCGGCCTTCGTGATGTCTTCCTCGCTGAGCCAGTGCAGCGAGCCGTCGTCGTTGAAGTCGAAGTAGCGGTAGGTGACCGGCTCGAAGCCGTGGATGGCCATGGCCGCGAGCGTGAACGCCGCCTCACCCGGGACCGCGCCGCGCGTCTCGATGTCGAGGTTGATGGTCCGGCTGTGCGCCTTCAAGAACAGCTTGCCGAGGTGCTCGCGCAGCGTGGCGAGCTCCGTGGTGAGCCGCTTGTTGTCGGTCTTCATGATCCCGCGGATGTCGCCCGCGATCTCGAGGGAGATGGTCGTGAGCTCGGTCGCCGCGGGGAACGTGGCCAGCGCGGTGACCAGATCGCCGCCGCCGAAGGGGTACACGACCGTGGTCGGCAGGTTCGCGGGGCGCAGCTTCGCGAGGAAGGGCCCCGCGACGTCGATCCACTCCTTCTTGTACTCGCCGTATCCGCTGGTGAGCATCTGGCAATGGGTATCGACCATCTTCTTGTCGACCCCCGCAGGGATGAAGGAATCGTCTCCGCCGCAGGCCGCGACGCGGAAGGCCGCCTGGACCTCCTTCGTGTACAGCGTCCCGGCGAGCGGCGCCTCGGTGGCGGTCGCCGCGTCGGCCACGGCCGAGCCTGCATCGGCGGCGGCCGTGACCCCCGAATCTGCCGCCGAAACGGGCGGATTCGCCGTCGGAATCGGGGCGGTCTTCTGCGAAGACGCGCTGGTCGTGGGGTCCGGCGGCTGGGCTCGACAGGCGCCGCCGAGTGCGGCCAGCGCGCTCAGTAGGAGGAGTCCGGCGAAAGTGGTGCGAGCGGCGCAGGGAGTCATCACGGTGGCGAACTTCGCATGGGGCTGGGCGACTTGCCAACCGCTGCGTCCGCGGGCTAGGACACTTTCGCGGGGGTAGCCCCCCCGAGGCAAGGTGTCATGATGCCCCTGACCGAGTACGAGCGCTATCTGCGGGTTCCCGAGCTCCTCAGCCTTCAAAAGCCCGAGGAGGCGCGGACGCACGACGACGAGCTTCTCTTCCAGAGCGTCCACCAGATCGAGGAGATCTGGATGAAGTGCGCGGACGACGAGATCACGCGCCTCGTCCCGGCGATGGACCGCGACGACCTCGAGGCCGCGCGGATGGGCCTGCATCGCGTCTACCTCATCGAAAAGCTGATGGGCGATCAGATGCGCCTCCTCGAGACGATGGCGCCGGTCGCGTACTTCGCGATCCGCAAGGGCCTCGGGCACGGCTCCGGCCTCGAATCGCCTGGATTCAATCGTCTCCTCCGCAGCTCGAAGAAGGTCATCGACGCCTTCGATCGCGCCTGCGCGCGCCGCCAGGTGACCCCCGAGGATCTGGTGCGCGACCCCTCGCGCGATCGCCCGCTGTGGGCGATCGCCGAGGTCATGGTCGACGTCGACGAGGCGTTCCAGAGCTTCCGATACCGTCACCTGGTGCTCGTGAAGCGCATCATCGGCGCCGGCACGCCCAGCCTCAAGGGCAACCCCATCGACCTCCTCGAGAACAACGCGAAGAAGATGTTTTTCCCTACGCTCTGGCGCGCGCGTGAGGCGCTCTTCAACGACTTCGTGCCTGGCGAGCTGAAGACATGAGCCGCAACGACGAGGCCGCTCTGCTCGCGACGCGCCCCGACTTCCCGACGCTGGGGAAGGGCGTGCACCTCATCAGCCACTCGCTGGGCGCGGTCCCGCGGCAGGCCCGCACGTACGTGAACCAGTTCATGGACGAGTGGGAGAACGAGTCGATCAACGCGTGGGGGCAGTGGCTTCCGGCGGTGCGTAACCTCGGTGACCTGGTGGGGAGCGTGCTCGGCGTCGACCCCGGTACGGTCGCCATCCTCCCCAACGTGTCGACGGTGCAATCGTTCGTCGCCTCGTGCTTCGAGTTCCCGGTCACCAGCGGCCGCTTCAAGGGTCGCAACAAGATCGTCTACGACGACCTCAACTTCTCCACCGTCCACTACGTCTGGCAGGAGCAAGCGCGGCGCGGCGCGGAGGTCACCATCGTCAAGTCGAAGGACGGCATCCATGCGCCCATCGACGAGCTTTGCGCCGCCATCGACGAGAAGACGCTCCTCGTCCCGATCAGCCATGTGCTCTTCCGCTCCAGCGGCATGTACGACGCGAAGCGCGTGATCGATCGCGCGCACGAGGTCGGCGCGCTCGTGATGCTCGACTGCTACCAGTCGGCGGGCACGGTGCCGCTCGATCTGAAGGCGTGGGACTGCGACCTGGCGTGCGGCGGCTCGGTGAAGTGGGCGTGCGGCGGGCCCGGCGCGGCCTACCTCTACGTACGCCCTGATCTGCTCGAGCACCTCAAGCCCGCCTCCACCGGCTGGTTCGCGCACGCCGAGCCGTTCGCCTTCGACATGGGCCCGATGCGCTACGCCACCGACGTGTGGCGCATGATCGGCGGCACCATGGCGGTGCCCGCCATCTACACCGCGCGCGCGGGCTGGGAGATGGTGGCGCGCCTCGGCGTCGATCGCATCCGTGCGAAGTCCCTCCGGCAGACGGCGCTCCTGCGCGAGCTCGTCGACGCCCGCGGCTTCACCGTGAACACGCCCCGCGCCGACAGCGAGCGCGGCGGCACGATCTGCTTCGACTTCCCGGGCGCGGACCTGGTGTCCAAGGCGCTCTCGGCGAAGAAGTTCTTCCACGATTACCGCCCCAATTGCGGTCTGCGTCTGGGCCCGCACTTCTACACCACCGACGACGAGCTGCAGCGCTTCATGTCCGAGCTGGACGAGGTCCGCGCCGCCGGACCCAGCGCAGCCCGGGCCGCGGCGTACTGAACGTCCCGACGACCTTGCGCAACGTACTGGGCGGAGGTCGTCGAATGCGACGCGTCGTGCTTGCGGTGCTTGCGACATGCCTCGGGGCGCTCTGCGCCCCCGGACGAACGGCCCGCGCCGACGAGCTGCGCCCGTCCATGACCGAGTCCGTCGAGGCCGAGGCCGCGCCGCCCCCCGAAGTGAAGCAGGCGCGCGAGCAGATCGATGTCACCCTCGTCCAGATGCGCGGCGTCTCGCTGCGCGTGCGCGACGATCTCCGGCTGGCCCGGCGCCGCGGCACGAAGGTGCAGATCGCATGCGTCGACCAGGCGCTCAGCCGCACCGACGTTGCGACGCGCCGCGCGCAGGAGACGGGCGCCGAGATCCTCGCCGCCTACGAGCGAGGCGACGGGGAGCGCGCGCGCGCCGCCCGTCGCCGCCTGGTCGAGATCCGCGAGCTCCAGCGCCTGGCCGCGAAGGACGGCGCCGCATGCGCCGCCGCGCTCGGCCCGGTACCGCAGTCCTCGCGCACCACCGTGACAGTGCAGGTCGATCCCGGCCTGCCGCCCGCGCCGTGACGAACCGAGAGGCGGACGCCTAGCGATCGCTCCACACCGGCGCGCGGCGCTCGAAGTAGGCCTCCACCGCCTCGTGGTGGTCGGCCCCGCTCCACGTCTCGACGAAGAGCTGGCGCTCCAACGCTCGCACGTCGCGCGCGGTGGTCTCGCGGAGCAGGCGCTTCATGTCGGCGATGGCCTGCGGTGAGCCCTGCGCGATGTCGGAAGCCCAGGCGAGCGCGGTGGTCCGCGCGAGGCCGTTCTCGGTGACCTCGTCGACCAGGCCGATCCGCTTCGCCTCGGCCGCGCCCACCTCGTGCGCCGCGTAGAGGAGGCGCGCCGCGACGCCGGCGCCGACCGCCGCCACGAGCCGCGGGACCGTGCCCCACGCGGTCGTCACGCCCATGCGCACCTGCTTGAAGGCGATCTTCGCGCGGACATCGGCGACGCGGAGGTCGCACGCGAGCGCGAGCTCGGCGCCGCCGCCGATGGCTGCTCCGGGGAGCGCACCCACGACGGGAAAGGGGAGCTCCGCCATCTTCCGGCACAGCTCGAAGCCAAGCTCGCTGAAGCGCTCGGCGTCCTGCGGCGTGTTCTTGTGGCGCAGCTCGCGCAGATCGCCGCCCGACACGAACGCTTGGCCCGCGCCGGTGAGCACCGCCGCGCGCGCTGTGCGATCAGCGCCGGCGTCCTGCACGGCGTCCAGCAGCGCGTGGAGCGTCGCGTGATCGAGAGCGTTCTTCGCCTCGGGCCGGTCGATCGTCCAGATGACCACCGCGCCCTCGCGCTCCACGTGGAGCATGGTCTCAGCCTCCGGCTCGGAGCCGGCGCACGTGCGAGTCGTCGCCGTGTCGCACGCGCGTGGGGCGCTGCTCGCCCTCGACCACTGCGTCTCGTCCGGCGCGGCGCTTCTTGCGCTTCGCCAGGAACTTCTCGGCGTGCGCGATCACCGCGCCGGCGACGTCGAGCCCGCTCGTACGCTCGATGCCCTCGAGTCCGGGCGAGCTGTTGATCTCGAGGATCTTCGGGCCGTCGCGGCCCTCGAGCATGTCGACGCCCGCGACCTCGAGCCCCATGACCTTGACCGCGGC
Source organism: Polyangiaceae bacterium (assembly GCA_043736975.1). Taxonomy (GTDB): domain Bacteria; phylum Myxococcota_A; class Polyangia; order Polyangiales; family Polyangiaceae; genus Labilithrix. Next base: position 146 of record JAYTBL010000725.1, on the reverse strand, counting down.
GACCGCGGCGACGCGGTAGGCCTGCGGGAGCTCCACGCGCACGCCGAGCCCACCGCGATGGAGGTTCGAGCGGAACTCGCCCTTCTTCGCCTGGCGGCGCATCGCCGCCACCACGCGGCCGCCGATGCAGATCGCGCGGTAATCCC
>JAYTBL010000724.1:0-3301 GCA_043736975.1 Polyangiaceae bacterium | reverse complement strand
ATCCGACTCCGCGGAGAGACCCGACACACCCGAATACATGGCGTTGAGAATGCTCATCGAACGACTCCTCCTACACTGACGAGATCCGACACCGGCGCTGTTGCCCCCGAATCGAGGAGCAGCTCCGGATAGCCCTTGTCGAACGACACCTTCATGACCTTGCCGGTGACGTCCTGCGAAGCATCGACGGCCTGACCCGCGGCGTTGACCGCGGAGACCTTGGCGCTGTACGTCCCGCGCGCCGCCGGCTGACCCGACTCGTCCTTGCCGTCCCAGGCGATCCCGACCGCGCCGCCGGGGCGACCACCGAGCTCCATCGTGCGGATGGTCTTGCCGTTGCCGTCCTGGATCTGGACCGTGACCTTGGTGGCGGGGCCTGCCAGCGTGACGCTGGCGCCGGTGGCGCTTTTGCCGTCCCAGGCGATGCCGCGGCCGCGCACGTTGACGCTCTTGCCGACCAGATCGGTCGCCGCGTTGTTGGAGAGGCCGCCCATCTGCGCCGAGAGCGTGTCGAGCTTGGTCGACTGCGCGACCGACTGCTCGACCATCGCGAACTGCGAGAGCTGGGCGACGTACTCGGTCCCCTGCGTCGGGTTCAGCGGATCCTGATGCGACATCTGCGCGACGAGGAGCTTGAGGAAGGCGTCTTTGTCGAGACCGGAGGACTTCTTCTCCGTGGTCGTCGTCACGTCGGTCCCGGCGGTCCCGGTGATGGCTGAAAGTGACATGCGAACGATATGAGCACGTGGCGTGCCGCCCAGAACGCCAATCCCTTGACGCTCCCGCGCGCCGATCGCGGCCATCTCCGCCGCCGCCGCCGCCGCCGCGCCGACGTCGCGCTGACGCCCGTCGTCCGGCTGACGCCGCCGCTCAGGTCATGAAGACGATCCCCTGCGCCAGCGGGAGATCTCGCGAGTAGTTCACGGTGTTGGTGGCGCGCCGCATGTAGGCGCGCCACGCGTCGGAGCCGGACTCGCGGCCGCCGCCCGTCTCCTTCTCGCCGCCGAAGGCGCCGCCGATCTCGGCGCCGCTGGGGCCGATGTTCACGTTCGCGATGCCGCAGTCGGAGCCCTCGACCGAGAGGAACCGCTCGGCCTCCCGCAGATCGGTGGTGAAGACGCACGACGACAGGCCCTGCGGAACGTCGTTGTGCAGCGCGACCGCGTCCTCGAACGCGCGATACCCCATCACGTAGAGGATCGGCGCGAACGTCTCCTCGCGGACCACCTCCGCCTGCGCGGGCATGCGGACCAGCGCCGGACGAACGTAGTAGCCCTCCTCGCAGCCCGGCACGATGACGCGTCCGCCGAACGCGGCCTCGCCGCCCGCCGCCTTGGCGCGCGCCAGCGCCGCCTGCATCGCCTCGAACGACGCGTGGTCCACCAGCGGCCCCACGAGCGTCTGCGCCGCCCGCGGATCCCCGACCGCGGTCTGCTCGTAGGCGCGCTCGAGGCGCGCCGTGAGCTCGGTGCGCACGCTCTCGTGCGCGATCAGCCGGCGCAGCGAGGTGCAGCGCTGGCCGCACGTCCCGACCGCGCTGAAGAGGATGGCGCGCACCGCGAGCTCGAGGTCCGCCGAGGGCGTCACGATCATCGCGTTGTTGCCGCCGAGCTCGAGGAGCGAGCGCCCGAACCGCGCCGCGACGCGCGGCCCGACGGCCCGCCCCATCCGCGTGGAGCCCGTCGCGCTCACCAGGGGAACGCGCGGGTCTTCGACCAGCCGCTCGCCCACCTTCGCGCCGCCGATCACGATTTCGGAGAGCCCCTCGGGCGCCGCGGAGCCGCTGCTGGCGAAGCGCGCGCACGCCCGCCGGAAGAGCGCCTGGCACGCAAGCGCGGTCAGCGGCGTCTTCTCCGAGGGCTTCCACACCACCGCATCGCCGCATACCACCGCGAGCGCCAAGTTCCAGGCCCAGACCGCGACCGGGAAGTTGAAGGCGCTGATCACCCCGACCACGCCGAGCGGATGCCAGGTCTCGCTCATCCGATGCCCGGGCCGCTCGGAGGCGATCGTGAGGCCGTAGAGCTGGCGCGAGAGTCCGCAGGCGAAGTCGCAGATGTCGATCATCTCCTGCACCTCGCCGCGCGCCTCGGGGACGATCTTGCCGGCCTCGAGGGTGACGATCGCCGCGAGCGCGTCCTTGTGCGCGCGGAGCTCCTCGCCGAAGAGCCGGACCAGCTCGCCGCGACGCGGCGCCGGGGTGGTACGCCACTGCAGGAAGGCGGCGTGAGCGCGGCCGATCGCAGCGTCGACAGCGGCCGGATCGTCGGAGCGCAGGCGCGCCGTGACCGAGCCGTCGATCGGCGAACGGGCGACGAGATCGCCCTCGCCGAAGGTGTCCGGATCGAGGCCGACAGCGCGAAGCTCGCTCGAGATGTCCATGCCGCGGTCATACCGCGAACGCGCCGCCCGGCGTCTACGTTCTGATCAGAGGACGACCTTGACCCGCGCGCGGGGGCCGGGCGCGGGAGCCAGAGGGGCTGCGGGCGCGGCAGGCTTGGGTGCCGCCGGCTCGCGACGGGCGCCTGGATCGCTCTGGTCAGGCTCGCGGCCGCTCGAGCGCGACTGGGCGCCGGTCCCGGAATTCGAGGCGTCGTGCGCACCGCCCTGCGCGCCCTCCTGCACCGCGACGTAGGCGCGCGGGACCTCGATGCGCACGTCGGCGCGGATCTCGGCGGCATGGTGCTCGAGCATGGCGGCGCCATCGCGATGATCCGCGCGCACGTGGACGTCGACGCGACCGTCATCGCTGGTCCTCGCGGAGACCTCGAACCGGCCGAGATCTTCGAGCGAGAGCACGCCGTGCGCATCGCCTGCGAGGACGCGGCGATGGCCCGCCGCTTCGGCGTTGCGGACGGCGCTGGCCGTCGCGTCACTGTTCGCTCCGCCGTCGAGCGCCGCGGCGCGATGGGTTGCCGGCGTCGTGACGCCCGGCGGCAGCGCGTTGGCGGCCGGCGGAACGATGACGCCGGGAGGCGTGAACGGCGTCATCGTGGCGGCCGTCGGCAGCTCGTCGGTCGATGCCAGCGCCTCGTCACCCGGCGCGGGCTCATCGGTAGGCGCCTCGCCTGCCGGCCCGGAGCGTACCGCGGTGTTCGTCGGCCCACCCCAGGTCGCGCAGGTCGCGGGGGCCGAAGCGGCCGCGCGAGGCGCCGCGTCCTCGCGGCCTGCGATGCTCGCGGGCGCCAGGGGCGTGGCGGTCTTCTTCGTGGCCGAAGAACCGGTGGCGCTCGTGGCGCTCGCCGGCGTGCGCGCGGGCGTCACTGTAGTGACGCGCGTCGCGACCACCGCCACCGGCGCG
>JAYTBL010000723.1:0-3303 GCA_043736975.1 Polyangiaceae bacterium | reverse complement strand
GACGATCAACGACGACAACTACGCGTACGACAGCATCTCGTTCCCCGCGCTCGCCGACGTCGGCGAGGCGTTCTGCCGCCACGCGCTCGGGCTCTGAGTCAGCCGCCGCCGCACTCGACGAGGATCTTGAGCGCGCCGCGGCGCCCGGCGTGGGCGAACGCCTCGTCGGCGCGCGCGAGCGGGTAGCGCGCCTCGACCAGCGGCCGCGGATCCACCGCGCCGCTCGCCAGGACGTCGATCGCGCGCTGCATGTCGCCGCACCGCGAGCCGACGAGCTTCACCTCGTGGATGACCAGCGGCGCGAGGTCGACGGTGAGCTTCGCCGCGACCGTCGTCTTGAGGACGATCACGCCGCGCGGCGCGACCAGGATGAGCGCCTCCGCGAGCCCGCCCGAGCTGCCGGTCGCCTCCACCACCAGCTCGGCGCCGCGCGCGGAGGCTGGCAGGTCGGCCGCGAGGAACGCCTCCGCGCCCGCGGCCCGCGCGAGCGCGAGCTTGTGCGGGTGGCGGCCCACCAGCGTCGCCTCCACGCCCTCGCCGAGCAGCGCGCGCACGATCAGCTGCCCGAGCTTGCCGTCGCCGAGCACCACCGCGCGCCGTGGCGGCGTGCGGCCGGCGAACTCGTCGAGCACGTGTAGCGCGGCGGCGAGCGGCTCGGCGAAGACCGCGCGCTCGTCGTCGAGGGCGGGCGGCACGGCGACGAGGCAGCGCTCCGGCACGGTGAGGAGCTCGGCGAAGGATCCGGAGCGGCCGGCGATTCCGAGCACGGTGCGCGTCGCGCAGTGGTGACCGCGCCCGGTCGCGCAGTCCTCGCAGGCGCCGCAGCCGGCGTTGATGTCGGCGACGACGCGGCGACCGTTCCACGCGGCGTCGTCAGCGGCGATCACGTCGCCGACGAACTCGTGGCCGGGCACGCCCGCGAAGCCCATGTACCCGCGGCCGAGCTGGAGATCGGTATCGCAGACGCCGGTCAGGCGAACGCGCACCAGCGCCTCGCCAGCGCGGCGCTCCGGGGCCGGCCGGTCACGGGTCACGACCGCAGACTCCCCGAGGACCAGCGCTAGCATCCCCGTAGCCTAATCGACCGGGAAACCGTCGACCACGTCATCGTGGTCGAGGCGACCACGATGATGCTCGCCAGTGACCCCACCTCGGGGCAGCTCGATCCGTACAACCAGGAAGACCCGTTCAACATCCGCGGCGGCACTTACGGCCGCACGTTCGCGCAGCGGCTGACGCAGTTCGACGCGTACGATCGCAAGACCGACTGGAAGCCACACACCTGCCTCGAAATCGAGCGTGCGACCCTCACGGGTCAGGTGGCCACGACCTGCGGCGGCCGCATGCCGAACGAGGACGCGATGGACGTCACGCTGAACTTCCTCATCCGCGGCCCCTCGGCGTCGGCCCAGGACCGCGAGGCGATCCGCGACGGCGACGGCTTCTGACTGACCTCAGTCGGTGACGGCCAGCGACACCGTCGTCTCGTCTCCGGCCTGACCGAGGCTCAGCGTGACCGACACGGTCGGGTTCTTGAGCACGATGATGTGCTGCGGGCCGAGGTCCATGTCGGCATCCACCGTCATTGCTGCCCTTGTCTTGTAGAAGTCGACGACCTTCGCTACCGGGTCGCGCGTCGCGAACATCACCGTCTGCGCGCCGGGGCTCGTCATGGCGCTGTGCACCGCGGCGCCGGGATAGATGGGAACGCTCGGCGGCCAGCCGTCGGGCAGCCTCACCGAGTCCCCGGTGGTCACCGTGGTGTTGGTGCTCGGGTCGGTGAACGTCATCCCGCCCTGGTCGACGGGCGCCTCTTGCGCCTCCTTCTTCGGCTGCTTCCTCTCGCATGCTCCCACCACGAGCAGGATCGCGAGCGTGGCGGTGAGATGCTTCATCGTCGATCTGGTTCTAGCACCCCGAAGCGCGCGCGGGGTCGTGTGACCCGCGGTTCGCGGAGGCGTCGTGACCTGGGGGTTGATTCCGCGGCTGCGGCAGGCGTTTCGCAGCACAAACCAGCTCGAATTCAGCTCGATGCCGCGTGCGCGAGCGGTATGCGACTTGCGTTGGTCTCCCTCGCGTGAGTACCTCCGCCCGCTGCAGTTTGATCGGGACCGTCGCCGTCGCGCTCCTCGTCGCGTCGCACGCGGCGCACGCCAACGGCGCGGTGCTCAACGAGACGGGCGCGGGCGATCCGTCGACGGTCGACGTCGAGCTGGCGGTCGCGGTCACGCCGTTCGGCGCCACCCGCTGGTCGCGCCTCACGGTGGGGGGCGCGCCGAGCGTGATGTGGCTCGTGCCCGCGCGGCCGGGCGCAGCGATCGACTGGTCGTCGGACGCGTGGCTCGCGGCGCTCGAGGACGTGGGCTCGCCCCGCATCGCCCCCGACACCGCGCCCCCGCCCTGCGGGCTGCCAGCGGGACCGGAGCGCACGCCGGCCTGGATCGCGACGGGAGGCCGTAGATTCCCGCGCGCGGTGACGGTGCACGCCACCGAGTCCGAGCTCCGCGCGCGCGCCGCGACCCGCGGCTTCACCGTGTCGGGAGCCGCCGCCGCGTCGATCCGCGAGGCCTACGCGACGGGCTATGCGTTCGTGGCGGTCGAGCTCGATACCGGCGGCGCGATCGTCTCGACCCCCACGCTGCGCGTCAGCGACGACGGCGTCGCGCTCGTGCCCCTCGCCCTGACCGGCAACGAGCGTACGAGCGTGCGCGTGACCGCGACGGTGATCAACGGCGGCGGCGCCTACATCCTGGGCGCGCGAGCCCTGGCGGCGAGCTCGCTGACGTGGGGACGAACGGGCAGCAACTTCGCCGCCTCGCGCGCCGCCTCGCTGGTCGGAGGAGGCGGTGCGGTGTGGCTGCGCGAGTCGTCGTCGCACGAGGTGCTGTTCGACGGCGTCGAGGTCCCCGGCGGCCCGCCGATCGAGCCGCTGATCGCCCAGTACTTCCGGGAGGCGAACGGTCAGGCGCGCAGCGCGTGCGAGGCCGCCGCGCGCACCGCCGCGGCGGGGACGGGCGCGGTCGGTCGCGCCTGCGCGGGCGGTGCGCTGGCGCGGGTGCCGGGGGGCGCGGCGTGCGCGGTCGATGCGGGGGCGATCGATCCCGCTGCCTTCGCGTGCGGCCCCGGCGTCGACGACCTCGCCCTCGCGCTCTCCGGGACGACGCCGCGCACCGCGACGGTCACGCGCTTCACCGGGCTCGTCGCGCAGGGGACGTTCGGCAGCGATCTTCCCATCGTCGCTTCGCCGAGCCCGCAGAGCCCGGTCGTGCTCGCGTCGGCGTACGCGCCCTGCTTCGAGGACGT
>JAYTBL010000722.1:0-8171 GCA_043736975.1 Polyangiaceae bacterium | reverse complement strand
GGACGGTAGGTGCACTGTACATCGAATACGCCTACGAGTCGTGGACCGACGCGGAGCGGGCACGCCTCGGGCACGTCCTCGCCGAGGAGCTCTTCAGGTATCGTGCGCTCTGGGACGTCCCGCGGCGGGAGGCGGTCGGACCGACGATCGCCGAGCACCGGCTCGGCTTCCTGAAGCGCTCGGAGCTCGCGTCCGTCGCGCTCGATGCCGCCGTGAAGGACGTGGTCGCGCCGCCCTCCGAGATCGGAATCGCGCTGAGCTAAGCGGAGCACGCCCGCATCTTCGTCACGTAGCCGAGCCGCGACTCACGTGTCGAGCGCGGTGTAGTGCGCCTTCTGCGCCGGGTAGTACGTGTCGAACGTCGGCTCCGTCGTTCCCTCGCGCGCGGCCACGAGCATGTCGAGGTAGTACTCCCAGCCCGGGCCGAATTCGCCGACCGCATTGCGATCCACCTGATGATGCACGAGCTCGAGCGTGGTCGTCCCCGCGGCCTCGGCGAGCGTCAGCTTCTTCCCGCCGTAAGAGCTCTTCGTGTGGACCGTGAGGAGATGCGGCGCCTCGCACCGCTCGATCGTGGCGTCGAGCCACGGCTTGCCTTCCTCGTAGGCCATCTGCACGCGGATCTTCGTGTCGTCGTCGCCCGGGACGCGCTCCCAGGGACCGAACCAGCGGGCGGTGCTCTCGGAGCTGGTCACGCTCGTCCAGACGTCGTCGATGGGGGCGCGGAAGGTGCGCGTGAGGACGAGCTCGTTGCCGCTCAGGCGGCCGGTGGGCTTCGGGGTCATGGGGCTCTTCTCTCTTTCGTGGTTCTCACGGGCTGCGCGCCTTCGGTCTTCTGACGCCGGCGACGGACGCGGTGCACTTCCGTCTCGAGGGCATCGAGGCGCTGACTCCGGACGCTCGGCGCATGGAGGCGCGCGAGGAACGCCTCGAGGGCGGCGAGCGTTCAAGCGAGAGTTAGGAGCCTCAGCGCCCCGTGCGGTCGCGGTGCTTGCAGCCGGGCCAGCAGCAGGGGCGACGCATGCCTTCTTCGAGCTCCTCCTGGGTCCGGCGAATGCGCCGTGCGCGTGTCGCGTCTTGCTTCGCATCCTCGACCCAGCAGATGAACTCGTTGCGCGCCAGGGGCGTGATGTCGAGCCACGCCGCGAGCGCGATGGCGTTCGCGATCAACGCGGCGCGCAGATCCGCTGGCAGCTCGTGCACCACTCCCCCAGGCACGCGCGTCTTGCTCACGGAGAGACAGAAGCCCATGCCGCCAGCGACGGTCAAGGGGCTCGCTTCGTCCACGCTCGCTGACGGCGCGCTCGCCACGTCGCCGGCGCGACGCCCACCGCGGCCGCGACCTCGGTGAGGTTCGCCTCGCCGGCGAGGAGCTCGCAGGCGATCTGCATCCGCCACCTTGCGAGGTACATCATCGGCGGTACGCCGAGGTGCTCGACGAAGCGGTCGGCGAGCTGTGGGCACGTAGCGTACCAACGAGCGGTCATGCGGATGCGCCCGAGACACGACGCCCGGCGTCGCGCTGTGCGTTTGCCTTCGTCCGCGTGAGTGACCGTTCACGCTCCGCGGCTCACCTGTTCCTCGTCAGGGAAGCCTCCGGAGAGAGCGCGGGGCACGTGTGCTACGGTCATCGCGTGTTGCCGCCTACGTCCCGAGCGCTCCTCGACGACGCAACGAGGCCCTACTTCCTTTGGTGGACGGAGCTGACGATCGGCGACCTCAAGGCGCAGCTCCGTTCGTCCGACGCGGTGCTTGCCGACTACTATCTCGGCGCCCTGCTCAGGGAGGCAAACACGCGGGACGTCTGGCTCTTCGTCACGCCGGACGAGGTGCGCGCGCGATGGCCGAGGCTCGCTCGCCACCTCGGGCGCGCTCGCAAGATGTGGGCGTTCTTGCTGGACATCGAGGACAGCGTTCCAGGTCGACCATGAGCGCCGAGCGTTTCGATCCGCGCGTGCTCACCGCGGATGCGGCGCGTCTGGTTCGCGCGCTCCAGTCGATCGCGCCGTCGCATCTGGCGGGGGGGGTTGCCCTGAGCGGACTGTACCTTTCGCACCGACTCTCGCGAGATGTCGACCTGTTCTTCCACAGCACCGCGGAGCTGAGGCACGTCGTACGCGAGCTCCCGACCATCGCCATCGAGCTCGGCGTTCGCATCGACCTCGTCCGGGATGCGGGCTCCTACGTGCGGGCGACGGCGACCCTCGCGAGCGGTGCGCTGGAGGTCGATCTCGTTCACGAGGCGTTGCCGGACCTCGAGCCGCCTCCTCCGCCCGTGGAAGGGATCACGTCCGACTCGTTCGTGGACCTTCGCGCTGCCAAGATCACCTGTCTCCTCTCTCGCGCCGAGCCTCGTGACCTCGTCGACGTGCTGTTCATCGAGCGCGCCGGCTTCCGCGTGGAAGACGATCTCCCTCGAGCGCTGGCCAAGGACGGCGGCGTCGACCCCGGAACGCTCGCGTGGCTCCTCGTCGATTTTCCCGTGCGCCCGCTGCCCCAGATGCTCCTGCCGCTGACGGAGCTGGAGCTGCTCGCGTTTCGTGACGAGCTCCGGGACCGCATGAAGCGCCTCTCGCTGCCCTCCGCGCCGCCCATTGTCTGATGTCTTCGGCGGGCATGTCTGGACTCTGCGAAGGCGCCGCGGGCGGCGGGCGGTTCGCCGATGCGCGCGGGCTCCAGCGGCGGATCCTCCGCGAGCTACTGGATCGCGTGCCTCCGCACCCCGCCGCGCACGGCTTCCGCCGGGGCTGCTCCGTGCTCACGCACGCCGCTCCGCATGCCGGACGGGCACTGGTCCTGCGGCTCGATCTCGAGGACTTTTTCCCCAGCATCGGTGCGCCGCGGGTGCGCGCGCTGTTCGGCGCGCTGGGCTATCCGGAGGAGGTCGCGCACCTCCTCGCGTGCGTGTGCACGAACGTGGCGCCGGTGGGGAGGATGACGCGACCCGCGCTGTCGGCCTACGCGACCCACGGCGACGTACGGGCGCGCCACGACGCCGAGACGCGCGCGCGCACGCGACACCTGCCGCAGGGCGCGCCGACCTCACCGGCGATCGCGAACCTGTGCGCCTACCACCTCGACGTGCGGCTGACCGCGCTCGCCCTGCGCATGGGTGCATTCTACACGCGTTACGCCGACGACCTCGTATTCTCCGGTGACACGGCGTTTCGTGCTCGGTCCGCGCGCTTCGCCGCGCTCGCGGCGGGGATCGCGGGCGAGGAGGGCTTCATGGTGAACCATCGCAAGACCCGCTTCGCGAGCCAGGCCGCTTCCCAACGGGTAGGGGGCTTCGTCGTGAACGCGCGTCCGCGCGCGCCGCGGGCCGCGTACGACGCGCTGCGAGCGCTCCTCTTCAATGCGGCCCGCACCGGTCTGGAGGCGCAGAACCGCGATCGGCATGCGCGTGGCGTGGCTCTCGTCCGGCGACCCGGCCCGCGCAGCGAAGCTGCAGGCGCTGCTCGCGGCGCTCCCCGCGGCCTGATCACGGCGTCCACCCACGCGTTCAGGCACCCCCTCACATCCGAGCACGTGCCGGCGGTCCTGCAGTCTCGCGCCACCTTCTGCACGTCGCCGCGCAGCCAAACGCGCGCGCTCCTCGGCGGCTAGCCACACCCCTGCTGCACGCACGCGGCCCGGAGGGACGGGCAGGAGTCGGGGGTGCACGCGAGGGCTTCGACCAGCGCGCGTCCTGCCGCCGGACACGAGCTCGCGACGCAGCGCTGGATGCACGGGTCGACGCGCGAAGAGCCAGCCGCCCCGCCAGGCTGGCACGCCTCGGCGCACGCGAGCGCGGCGGCGCATGTCGACCGCCCCGTACCGAAGCGGTCCGGCCCCGCCGTGCATCGCTCGTCGACGAGGGGCGATGCCGGGTAGTAGAGACCGGAGAAGGTGCAGCGCTCGTCCTCGGGGCCTGGCCCCTGGAAGCGCTCTTCGCGCTCGTTCAGGGCGTCGTACCCGCAGCGGATGCGGAGGCGCGAGCCGGCGGGCAGGCTCGTGTCCTTGGCCAGCGTTGTCGGATGATCCCAGGCCCCCGAGGTGTAGAACGGCGCAGTCGCGAGCGCGTCGGGACTCTCCTGGAAGGCCCGGAACTCGGCGCCGCGTCGCGACATGGCCCCGACCGCCGAGACGAGGGTGATGTCTGCGCCGATGGGGCAACCGAGCGAGGCCTCGGCGCGACTCCGCGGAGCGACGTGGATGAACGGCGCCGAGAAGGCCAGGACCCCGGCGTGGGAGCGCACGTCGGCGCCCGCGCTGGTCGCGAGCTCGACCTTCGCCGTGACGTCCAGCGGCGCCGAGCTCGGGTTCATCACGTGCGACTCGAGCAGTACGATCTCTCCGGCGGTGATCGGGAGGCCGACCCCGGGTGGCAGCATGAGCGCGCCCGTGGACGCCTGCGCCGAGTAGAGGACTCCGCCGACGGGCAGCGAAAGGGATGCCTGCGAATCGCAGTCGAACGCCTCGCGGAGCGAGGGCGGGATGCCCGGGAGCGTCGTGCGGCGGAGGACCAGGTGGTGACCACCGCGCGTGCTCTCGTGCCGCAAGCCGACGACGTAAGGCGCGTCCGGCATGCGATGGAGCTGACAGACATGCGCCTCCTTGCCAGGGCTCACCTGGATCCGCAGGGCCAGGAGGTTGACGGCCGCGGTCGGTGGTTCGACATCCGTAGCAGAAGCGCCGCACGCCGCGACAAGGAGGACGGCGAGCGTCCCCAGCGCGAGCCGACGCGACGCCTCGAGGAGCTTCACGGCGTGAACTTCAGCGGCTTCAGGGTCACGCGGAAGTAGGCCAGCTTCGCGGCGGAGTCCCAGAAGAACGTCGTCTCCGGGCTCGCGCGGAACGCGGCGAGCGACGCCGCTGCGGTCAGGACCGCGCCTCCGGGCGTGGTCCGTTCGAGCTTGACGGGCGAACGTGTCGCCGGGACCGCCACCTCGATCGAGGCGTCGTCGACCGCGGGCGGGGCCGAGGACTGGTGCTCGTTCGACAGGTCCAAGAAGAAGTCGACGGTTCCGCCAGGGATCGACTCGAGCTGGTAGGCGAGCGCCGAGTTGGTGATGACGCGGAAGCCGCGGAAGCCGGGGTCCTTGTAGCGAAGCCCGTCGCTCCGCTGGACGAAGGCGCCGTCGTTCGAGACCCACTGACCTCCCGCCATCGTCGCGAGCACACCGAACCTCGCGCGCTGGGCAGACCAGTAGAAGCCCGGCAAGCCCGGCGCGGGCACGGCGCCCGGCCCCCGCAGCGGCTCCTTGGCCTCGAAGTAGAAGCCCCTCGGGAGGAAGGTGTCGTCCTTCACCTCGAGCACGGACTGTTCTTGCGGCTGCGCCGTCGCTGCCTTGTCCATGTCGAGGAACTTCGCTCCGCTGATCACGAAGTCGGCCATCCACGTCAGGAAGATGTCGTTCGCGAAGATCGTCCCGCTCATGCGCGAGAACGTCGGGTTCTCGAGGACCACCTTGCCATTGTACTGGACGGACACCGCGGGCGCGGTGAGGCCCGTCCAGAGGCAGTCCTTGAAGGTGGTGTAGCTGCCCTCCGCGACGACGCCCGAGCCTCCGCCTTCCCCGAAGACGAGGCCCTCGAACCTGAGCAAGGCGCCGTCTTGCGGCCAGATGCCCGTCCCGTTCTGGAAGAAGGTGGTGTTCTTGAACGTGTTCGGCTGGCCGCCCTCGTGCCCCGTCTCGACGCCGTCTGACGTCTGGATCAGGAGGCCCGACTCGCGGTTGAAGTCGATCTTCAGCTTCTGGTCCGGCGCGTCGGTCGCAAACCCCGTCGACGAGTGCGCCACGTTGCCGTCGAAGGTCGTGGGACCGTCCGCCGTCTGGTCGTACCAGAAGCCGCTCGCGATGCTGCCGGCCGCCGAGTTGCGCGTGAACGTGTTCTTGGCCGCCCGTATCCAGTAGTTCGCCGGCTCGTTGTCGTTCTGCGTGGAGAGCGTCTGCTGCGTGAAGTTCGCGATGCGGGTGACGAGCGCCAGGTTGTGGTCCCACGTGTTGTCGACCGTGTCCGGGGTCTCGACGAGGTAGTTGTGGCCCACCGTGTCGAAGACGATGTTGTCGGCCACCGTCGCGTGCTGTGCGCCGTGGACGACGATCCCGCGCTGGAAAGAGCGGTTCACGACCGATCGCTTGAGGTACTGCCCCGTCACGTCCCCGACGAGGTGCCAGTGGAAGGGGTAGCGCGCGAGGTGGTCGAACTGCCCCATGCGCTGGAGCTCGACTCCATCGATGAACGTCTTTCCGCCGCCCATGACCATCACGTGACCGCCAAAGCGCGCGCCGTCGGACGCCTCGTCGCCGCGGATCACGACGTTGCGGGTCAAGACGCCGACTTCGGTCCTCGTGTCGACCACACGATTGTCCACCGTGCGGAGCGTGCCGGGGCGCGCGTTCACGAGCGGCTTGTCCAGGGTCACGACCCTCCCTTGCACCGCCGCGATCCGGCGCGTCTCCGCCTGGTAGCCGTCGACCACGCCCGAGGCGACGACGATCTCGTCACCGACCTTCCAGCCGTCCGCCTCGACGACCTCGAGCGTCGTGGCCCCCGCGGCGACGGGCCCGGCGAGCTTCGTCCATGTGCTTTTCGGCGGTGAGCCGTGGATGTCGACGACGCCGCCGCCCATCACGCCGAGGAACTTCGTCCCCATGCTCATCACGTCGAGCTCGGGGTTCGTCCCGAAGAGCGTGATGGTCGCGCGGTGCGTGAAGGGCGCGGCCTCGGTGCCGATCACGAGGTGGCCGTTGCCACGGACGAGGATCGTGGTCGCGCAGATCTCGATGTCCTGGGTGTCCGGGACGAGGAGCGTCCCCTCGATCGTGAACGCGCCAGGGGCCTTGCTGCAGGTGTCCAGAGGCGCCACCGCCGTCTCGCCGGGCTTGACGACCACCGTCTCGGGGGGGTTGCCGCTGGGGCCTCCCCCCGTCCCGGATCCATCGCCACTGCCCGCCTCCGAGCCACACGCTCCTGCGCAGAGCGCGGCGACGACGCCGCCGAGCGCGGCGCCGCGCAGTCTCCAGGAGCGTGACACGAACGTGGAGGACAGGGCGTTCGTGAAGCGGGGGTCTTGCATCGTTTCTCTCCTCGGCATGGGCCTCCGCTTCAGCAGGCCGCGTGCCACATGAAAGAACGGGCTTTCGCGGGTCGGACGTGGGCGGAAATCGCCCGGCGCCGTGGGACCCACCCACGGCACCGATGTCACCGTGGGGGACCCCCACGGCGACCGCAGCAGAAACTGCACGGCGCAACCGCGAAAACGACGTCGCGACGCGTGGCACGCGGCCTGCTCCACGCCTTCCGATGGCGACGCTCTCTCCCCTCACACGCTTGGCGGTGGTCACGCTGGCCGCGACGATGCTCGCCTTCGGCTGCAGCGGCTGCAGCGACGACGACTCGACCAGCGGCGGCTCGGCGAAGCCCAACCCGCCGGCGCCGACGAGCGCGTCGCCGGCCTACACCAAGAAGTGCGGGGGTTGCCACGGCCCGAAGGGCACGAGCGAGATTCGCGTCGACAAGGACGCGGGGCTCCGTCCGCTGATCCCGCCGGTCATTCCAGGGAAGCTCTCGCTGTCGACGTACACGCTCGTCGTGCGCGAGGGCCGCCCGCCGGAGATGCCCGCGTACGGCGCAGCCGAGATCAGCGACGCAGACCTCGCCGCCGACTACGCGTGGATGAGGGGGTCGCCTTGACTTCGTTCGTTCCTGCGAGCGAGTCGCTCACCGGCCCGCGACGGGACCTCGACCCGGCGATGGCGATCGCTCGCCCTCACGGAGCGCCCGCCACGAAGGCGCTCGCTCGCGAGCGCCCCCTCCCCGCGGACGAGCCGGTGAACGACGAGCTCCGGAGCGCGCGGCATCGTCAGCTGGGCCTGCGGATCGCTCTGCAGAATCAGCGCCTCGGCGATCGTCCGTGCCTGGACGAGCACGCATCGGCTTCACGCCCGGTCGAGCAGCTTCCTCAGGTAAACGCTCGGCGGCGTGCCGACCCGGCCCACGAGGAACACTCGGACCTCCTGCTCGAACGGAGACGGACGAGGGGCGCGGCCCCTCACGCGCCGTGCGCGGGGAAGAAGGCGCGCACGGCGAGCGGCGTCTGCCGGTGAGCGATCACTGGGTGCAGAATTCGCCTGGCAGGGTGCATATCGCATCGAGGGCGTTGCAGCACACGAGGCCAGGCGCGC
>JAYTBL010000721.1:0-33563 GCA_043736975.1 Polyangiaceae bacterium | reverse complement strand
GATCCGTGAAGTGCTCGGGGTTGGCGTCGTGCTGCGCCCGCAGGAACTCGGAGAGCGCGATGGCGTTCGGCTCGGGCGGCAGCTCCGCCCCGTTCTGCTTCGCCACCTCCATGATGCGATCCCAGCGCCGCGGCGTGCGGACGACCCGCCGCAGCGACGCGAACCTCCGCTCCTCGAGGAAGCGCGCGGTCACGCCGTTGGCGGCGATCATCAGATCCTCGATGATGTCGCGACCGCGGTTCTTGTCGACCAGCTCGAGCGCGACGACGTCGCCCCCCTTCGAGACGGCGCGCGCCTCGGCGGTCTCCAGCTGTAGCGCGCCGTGCTCCACGCGCCGCTTGCGGAGGCGCTGGGCAGCCTCCTCCTGCATGTGGAGCTGCTCGGCGAGCGCGGGGTTCGCCTCGATCTCGGGCGGCGCCTCGCCGCGCCCGTCGAGCCAGCGCCCGATGTCCTCGTAGACGAGCTTCGCTTTGTTGGTGAGGCGCGCGCGGTACACGTCCGAGGCGGTGATGGTGCCGTCGGGGGCGACCGTGAAGTCCGTGACCACCGCCAGGCGGTCGACGTTCGCGAGCAGCGAGGTGACGTCGCTCGAGAGCTCGTCGGGCAGCATGGGAAACGTCGCGACGCCCGCGTAGAGCGAGGTGGTGTTCTGCGCCGCGTGGGCGTCGAGCGGGGAGCCCTTGGGCACGTACACGTCGACGTCCGCGATGCCGACGCGCACGCGGATCGAGCCGTCGGGGAGGCGCTCCGAGACCTCGACCTGATCGAGGTCGGTCGACTCGCGGTTGTCGATCGAAGACCAGAGCAGCTGGCGCTCGTCGCGCACGTCGGGCGGGTCGCGGCGCACCGAGCCGGGCAGCTCGCTGCCGGGGCCCGGCGGATCGACGGAGAACCCCTCCTGCTCGGCGACACTCTTCGCGATGGCGTGGAGATCGATGTGGTGCGCTTGGCTCATGCCTCTCCTCTTGTAACCTACTTCCCGTTGCCGCCGCCTGCGGTCACGACGCCCCACGCCCGGAGCCCGGCCGCCGTCGGCGGATCCGGCACCGCGCGGATGGGGACGGGCGGCGCGACGCCGGCGGGCGCGGAGAGCTCGTCGAACGCGAGGCCGTGCAGCAGCTCGGCGGCGAGCGGGTGGGTGGCGCGGACGTCGCTCACGCAGTCGGCCTCGAGCGCGAGGTTGCACAGCTTCGCCTCGCGGTCGCGCGTGCCGGAGAGCACGAACCCCGACCAGCGCGCCGAGAAGCGCGTGGTGGTGGTGGCGATGCGCGGCCGCTGCGGCCCTTGCGCGCCGCGCAGCGCGATCGCCCACAGGCTGTCGCCGCGCAGCGCCGGCGGCGGCTCGAGGCCCAGCGCCTGGAGCGCAGTGCGCGCCAGATCGACGCTCGCCGTCGGCGACCCGACGTGCGCGCGGAGCGGCTTGCCTGGCGCGCGGACCACCAGCGGCACCGCGAGCGCATTCTCGTCGAGCGTGTCGTCCTCGAGGAAGGGCGCGTGCGCCGCCGCGTCGATGCCGACGTCACCGGTCACGATCCACGTCGTGTCGGCCTCGCGCCCGATGTCCTTCACGTGCGCGACGAGCCGACCCAGGGCCGCGTCGTGAGCGAGCACCGACTTGTTGTGCAGCGCGAAGGCGCGCTCGCGATCGGCGTCGGTGAACAGACGGGAAGGCCCGTTGCGACGCACCTTCGCCAGCATCTCTCCAGCGTGCTTGGGATCGAGGCTCCCCGAGTAGCCCGCGGGCGCGAGGTCCTTCATCTCGTCGCTCGTCACGTCCCACGGGGGATGGCCGCCGCGCGCGTGCACCACCACCAGGAAGCGATCGGTCTTGTGCGCGTCGAGCCACTTCGCGACGTCTTCGAAGACCGCGGTGGCTGGCGCCTCGTCGAGCGGAGAGCGCGCCGAGAACGTCTCCCAGCCGCGCGCGAAACCGTAGGTCGCGTTGGTGGTGGGGTTCGCGGTGAACATCGCGGTCGCCACGCCCGCCTGACGCGCCGCCTCCGCGATGGTGACGCCGCTGGTGCCGAGCGAGGCCTCGGGCTCGGAGACGCCGTGGGCGCGCGGCTGCAGCCCGGTGAGCATCGAGGCGAGCGCGCCGTTCGCGAAGCTGGTCGTGGCGCGGTGGGCGTCGAACACGGTGCCGGCGGTGGCGAGCTGGGCGAGCTCGCTGGTCGCGAGCGGCCCGCCGTACGGCGCGAGCGACTTGGCCGCGACCGAGCCGAGCACCACCATGATCACGCCGCGCGCCGCGGCGGGGTTGTCGGCCGGCGCGGTCCCGGTCGCGACCACGCGCGGCTCGGCGAAGACGATGCGCGCGCCCTTGGTGCTGGAGCGCGCTACGAGCTCTACGCCAGCGAGTGTGTTCACGTCACCCAGCGGCAGCGAGATCGGCTGCCAGGCCGGCGCGCCCTCGCCGCCGAGCTTGAAGCTGCCCACCACGCGCGGCTCGGCGCGGTCGACGAGCACCCGCACGTCGGCCTCGCCCTCGCCGCCGCTCACGCCGATCTGCCCTTCCAGCATCGCGCCGTTGGGGATGAACCCCGAGCACCGTACCGAGCCCGGCGCGCGCATCGAGACCCCGCGGCGCGCGACGCCGCCGATCGACACGGTGGTGAGCGCATCGCCTCGCGTCGGCGCGGCATAAGGCGCGTCACCGTCGGCCGGCCCCACGCGGATCCAGTCGATCTCGGCAAGGTTGTCGCGCGTGGCCTTCGCGGCGCCGTTCACGCGCAGCAGCAGCTGGTGCGCGCCGCGCGCGATGCCAGCTCCCGGCGCACGCAGCGACACCACCTTCGCCTCACCCTTCGTGAGGGAGAGCACGCCCAAGGATCTCCCGTCGAGGTACACCCCCAGGCTCTTCGCCGCGCCGCCGCGCACCCGGGCCTCCACCACCACGCCGGCGTCCGGCGCGGTCTCGCTGGGCGAAACGAACGAGAGCTCGAGCGACCTCTCGTGGAGGTTCGCCCACGTCGCACCTTCGTGCTCGCGCACCTCGACGTCGGGCGTCTTGAGGCGGGTGCCCGACATCCGCGTGTGCATCGACGGATCGCCCAGATCGAGCAGGATCCCGCGGTGCGACAGCGTGCACGTACCTCCGGTGGAGACGAAGTCGATCACCGTCGAGGCGGAGGCGCCGGGACCCTTCGTCGCCAGGGGCGCGCTGGCCGCGAGCGGCACTGCGCTGCTGGTGGGCGACGGCGAATCGGTCGACCGCGAACAGGCGATCGCGGCGACCGCCACGCACGCGAACAGCGGATGGGACGAGCGACGCATCGCGGCGGCTTTTACCCCGGCTCGCCCGGGGAGAGAAGGCGGAGACTCACGTCAGCGCGCGCAGCGGCCGCCCATCGCCCAGTACTTGTTGTAGGCGTTGAAGTTGGTCTCGTTACCGGGGCTCGACCACGGGATGGGGTGACCCTGCCACGACCCGCTGCGCGTCCAGAAAGCCTTGGTGCCGTTGATGTCGAGCGAGTTGAACACGTTGCCCGCGAGGTCGGCGTGCCCGAACGGTCCATTGCCGTCCGGGAAGCGACCGGGCGGAGCCACGAAGCTCGAGTAGTCGGTACCCACCGACGACGCGCCGCCCCAGTAGTTGAAGTTGTAGTTCGCGAGCTTGAGGTTCGTCAGCGGAAGCGGCGCCGGGATGTAGGGCGGGCCCTGGTAGGAACCGTAGGAGCCCTCGAAGTTGAGGCCCATCGGGTCCGTGGCGTAGGAGAAGCGGTAGCCGAGCGGCGTATTCGCGGCGCTGGCCGGGCCCCACGGATACTTGTTCGGACCCCACGCGACGTTCATCTCTGCCCGCGTCGGAAGCCGCCCACCATCCCACGCGCAGAACGCTGCGATCATGTAGACGGTCACGCAGTTGAGCGAGCGCTCGTCCAGGAAGTCCTGCGTGTAGAACTGCTTGTCGCCGATGCGGGCGTTGACTGGGTCCGGCAGGCGATAGGTCCGCGCGCCGCTACCGTTGATGTAGCAGCCCTTGTTGCCGCCGGCTTCGGCGCCGTGGATGTACGGCCCGAGCTCCTGGTACACGCCGGAATACGCCGGCGCGTCATCGGGCGTGTTGCCGAGGTTGTCGAGCACGTTGGGCAGGAAGCTCGTCCAGGCTGCGTTCCACCACGCGGGCGCGTTCGCGTTGATGTAGCCGCGCAGGTTGCCGGCGGTCGCGGTGACGAACGCGCGCATGCGGCCCGCGGTGATGTTGTAGGTGTCGATGGTGGCGCCGCCAGCGGCGAGGCTCGAGCAGCAGCTGGCGTTGCCCGCGGGGCCGCAGGTGTCGCCGCCGTGCTGCACCTTGCAGGAGCGCGACTCGACGCACTTCTTGGCGTAGTTGCAGGCCTTCGAACCGCAGTCGCCATCGATGGCGCAGGTGAGCCCGGTCCCGCAGCCCGACGCGTTGGTCGGCGCGCCGCCGCCACAGTCGACGTCGGTCTCGGTGCCGTTCGTCAGGCCGTCGGTCGAGGTCGCGGGATCGCAGACCAGCGTGCCCGCGTTGCAGGCCGTGTTCGCGCAGTCGGTGGTGATCGCGCAGCCCTGGCCGGGCGGGCAGCGCGTGACGCTCGCCGTCGGACCGCCGCAGTCGATGCCCGTCTCGTCGAGGTTCTTTATGCTGTCGGCGTGCGTCGGCGCGAGGCACTTCTTCTGTACGAGATCGCACTTCGCTTTGTCGCAGTCGCCGTTCGCCGAGCAGCCCTGGCCGGTGGCGCACTTGGGCGCGACCGCGCCGCCGCAGTCCTTGTCGGTCTCGTCGCCGTTCTTGACGCCGTCGGTCGGCGAGGGAGCCTGGCAGACGCCCATCTTGCAGACGCTGCTCGTGCAGTCTGCACCGATCACGCAGCCCTTGCCGGCGGCGCACGCGGGGGCCTTCGAGCCGCCGCAGTCGACGTCGGTCTCGTCGCCGTTCTTCGCGCCGTCCGCGGGCGCCGCGCTCTGGCAGATGCCGGTGCGACAGATCTTCGAAGCGCAGTCTGGTGCCCCGTCGCACTTCTCGCCTTCCTTGCAGGCGACGGTCAGGCGCCCGCATGCGGGCGGCGGGGGCGCGCTGTCGGCCGCGGCGGCGTCCTTCGTGGGGACGTCGCCGCCATCCAGCGTCGGCACGCCTCCGTCGAGCCCAGGATCGACCGCGGGGTCATCCCCCGTCGGACAACCCGCGACCAGCACACCGAGACCGACCACCCCGACGACCCGAGCACGCAGCGACAACGACATGGAATGCACCCCGGCCTGACGGCCAACGCAAGAACGTTGCAAAGCGCAACGCTCAACCGTAGCGCGGGGAGCCAAGGTGGACCACTCGATCTGCGTCGCTCGAACGAATGACGGAGGCGCGCTGCCTCAGGTCAGTTCAGCGATCATTTCGGGGTCGCGGGCGGCGGGGGCGGCGGGGGCGGCGTGGGGGGCGGGGCGGGCGGAGGCTGCGAGCCGCCGACGATCTTCTCGGTCCACTGCCCGATGTGGTTCGATGTGCTGAGGTTCTGGAACGGCAGGAAGAAGCCGGTGTAGCTGCCGTCCTGACCGGCAAGCACCTTCGCGGGATCGACCGCGAACATGTAGAGCTTCTGCGGGCCGACCGTGGCGCTCAGCCCGAGCGCGCGGCGGGTGGCGATCGTGAACCAGAACAGCTTGCCGCCCCGGTGCTTGGTCTGGAACGGCGCCGAGCGCGGGAAGGTGTCGCCCATGTTCGTCGTCGCGCCGTCGGCCACGCCGGGCTTGTTCGACTTCGCGAGCTTGATCGGGGTCGCGCCCGCCACCGGCTTGATGACCCAAGTCGTGGCGCTGGGATCGGAGTCGGCGTTGCATGGTCCGTTTGGATCACGACCGTCGCCGTCGAGCGCACAGGTCGACTCGGAGTAGTAGAGGAATGACGAGTCGGGCGCGAAGTTCGGGTTGTAGCGCGCGAGGCCTGGGACCAAGGGCACGAGCGTGGTGGGCGCGGCCCAGCCAGCGCCGCTCTTGGCGAGGACCTCGAGGCTCGTCTTCGTCGGCATCTGCGTGGTGGTCGTCTCGTCGCCGACGCGCGTGACGGCGATGGTCTTGCCGTCGGGCGACCAGTCCGGGTGATTGGGCTTGAACGGCAGGTCGATGTTCGAGGCGCGGAGGCCGGTGTTGCCGTCGTGGAAGTTGAGCTTTCGCCGCGTCGCCGCGTCGTCGCCGTAGACCGCGACGAACTGGCTGCCGTCCGGATTGAACGACGCAAACTGCACGCGGTTGGTGGCGTTGTCGAACTGCGTGAACGGGCCGGTCGTCGGGTCGACCACCTTTGCGACGTCGTTGGTGTAGACGAGCTGGCCGTTGTTCTGTCCGTCCAGCGAGGCGACGAGCTTCTTGCCATCGCGCGAGATGGCGTGGCAACCGATGCACCGGTTGCCGCCCGCGAACACCTCGGGGACGCCGCTGGGCGCGCCGAAATCGAAGCGCATGATCGAGGTGTCGGTGACGTTCCAGTAGTAGAGCCCACCGTCGACGCGGCTCTCCGCGAACTCGATCGTGAACTCGCTCGACGAGCCGACGCCGCCGCCCGCATCCTCGGTGCGCCGGATCTTGAGCTTCACCGCGCCCTGGCCGCGGTTCGTCTCCGCGAGGTAGCCGTAGCCCGTCTCGTCGAGCTCGAAGCCGCACGAGCCGCCCACCAGCCCGGTGCCGTCGCAGCGCGAGTAGTAGACGATCGAGCCGGCCGCGCTGGTGAACGAGATCTCGTAGAGCGAGGCTGCGCTGCCGCCGGCGCCGGGCCGCCAGTGCACGCCGAGGCGGCGCAGGTTCGGCGGAAGCATCGTGCCGTCGTTGGGGTACGCGAGCTGCGGAGCGCGCGTGGCGTCGGCGGCGCCTCCGAACTTCGACGCCGCGTCCGCGGGGACGCCGGCGCCGGCGGTGAGCGAAGCGGAGAGCTTCACGGTGAGCGAGGTCGTCTTCTTGATCACGCCGTCGCTGTTCGAGAGCGTGGCCTCGACGGTGAGCTTGCCGCCGCGCTGCGGAGCGGCGGGCGTTCCGGCGCGGGTCGTGAACGTCGGCTTGCCGTCGAGGGGGAAGCCGCCGACCAGGAAGTTGTCGGGCACGTAGAAGACCGCGCGCGAGGTGAGATCGACCTCGGTGGTCGTGCCCTTCTTCTTGCCCAGGACCTTGTAGGCCTGCGTCTTCGACGCGCCAGCGTCGAGCTGGATCACCGCGTCGGCGGGGTCGACGCGGAGCGAGGTGACGTCGATGTCCTCGTTCGAGCCGGGATTGCCGCTCGACGACGCGCCGCCCTCGCCGAAGCCGCCGGACGATCCGCTGGTGCCGCCGCTCGCGCCGCTGGAGGTCCCGTCCTTGAACTCGCTGTCGTCTCCAGAGCCGCAGGCGGCAGCCGCCAGAGCCGCTGCGCCAAGTGCCGTGACCAGGCCAACCGAGAACATGAACCGCATGAGCAAAATCTTATGCTGTTGATGGACGAGAACTCGACGTGCTTCGACCGGGGTCCATCATTTCGGTGGCACCCGGGCGGTGCTGCGATCACGTGCGCGCACATCGAGCCGGTGGGCTCGAGCCCGACCGATCAGAACTTCACGTGCGCCATGCGCGCGGGGCGCACGTCGACCAGCTTCGCGGTGTCTCCCGCAGCGCCGCTGATGCGTACGTCGTGCTTGCCCGCGAAGAGCGGCAAGGTCACCCCGCCGCGCCCACGATCGGTGCCATCGACCAGGATGACGGCGTCGCCCGGGCCGGAGATCTCGAGGACCCCCTGGCCGGCGGGGACGTCGGCGGCGGTGATCATGGTGTAGCTGACGCCTTCCTGCTCGCCGGGGACGGTGAGGGGAACGGGCGCCGGGGGCGCGGTCTCGTGCGCCTTGGGGGCCGACGCGGCGAGCGAGAAGTGCATCACCGCCCAGGCGACCACGCCGGTCGCGGCGACGAACGCCACCATCGGCCAGGCCTTGCGTTTCGAGGGCATGCCCGCGGGCGTCTCCTCGTGGGTGGTGACCGCGGTGAGCGGCGTCTTCGCGGCGCGGCTCTCCGAGGTGAGCGGCAGCGAGTACGACTCCTGGATCGGGATCGACAGGTCGTGATCGCCGTAGGTCGTGTCGTCCACCACCGTGGCCTCGCCGAACGCGAGGATCTGGTCGTGGGGCGGCGTGTTCTCGTACTCGTACGCGGGGGGCGGCGGCGAGATGCGCGGGCGCAGCACCGCGGGATCGATCAGCGAGGGTCGGCTCGACGGCGCGCCGGCCGACGCGGGCTCGGGCGAGCGGTGCGCGATCTCGCGCATCACGGCGTCCTCCAGCGATCCCGCGGAGGCGTCGGACGGCTCCGGGCTCTCGCACAGCGTCTCGCCGTCGGTCGCGCAGGCGTTCGCCGCTTGCGGCGCGGGCGGGGGCGTCGCGCTGCGCGGCGCGAGCTTCGCGCGGCTGTCGGCGTGCTCGGCGAGGCGCGCGATCTCGGGCTCGAGCAGATCGGTCTCGAGGTCGTCCTCGACGCTGGCGACCACGCCGCGAGCCGCGAGATCGCAGATCAGGTCGTCGACCAGCGCGGCGTCGCACGCCCCCTCGAGGAGGAGGCCGCGGGGCGACGTGCCGGCCTGGAGGCGGAGCGCGAGGTCCTTCACCGTCCCCGGCATCGCGCGCAGGTAGTCGGCGAGGCCATGCTCATCGAGCACGACGCGGCTCGCCTTCGCGGTGCCGGTGCCGATCAGGAGGGACGTCGTGGCGCGGGCTCGCGCGATGGGCTTCGCGAGCTGCGAGGCGAGGTTACCGTCGAGCTGGGCCTCGATCGCGGAGCTGCTGGTGACGACCGTGAAGCGACCGGCGCCGATGCCGAGCATCGCCGCGATCACCTTCGTGCCCTGGAGCACCACGCCGTCGCCCGAGGTGCGCGTGGCGCGCATCGGAGCGCCGTCGCGGATCTCGATCTCGTAGTTGAACGAGGCGTCGCGCACCGAGACCTTGGCCTCGGGCCGCGTCGCGCAGACGATCTCGAGCAGCGTGCGGACGCTGATGCCGTCCATGCGGCCGCGCACCTCGCCGCCGTCGCTGGTGAGGCGCAGCTCGATGTGCGCGCGCGGTCGGAGCGCCTCGCGGATGCGCGCGACGATGGCGCGCGTGTCGCTCTCCTTGCGGACGTAACCCGCGGCGCCGGCGCCGAGCTCGCGCACGCGCTGGAGGAGGTCTTCCTTCCAGGAGAGCAGGATCACCGGCACGTCGCGCAGCGCGACGTCGCGGCGGAGCGTGCGGCAAAGCGAGAAGCCGTCGACCTTCGGCATCATGATGTCGCAGATGACGAGGTCGGGGCTGGTGCGGTAGGCGAGCTCGAGCGCCTGCTGGCCATCGAAGGCCTCGTGCACGATGCAGCCCGCGGTCTTCAGGAGGTCCGCGAGAAACCACACCACCGCCGGATCGTCGTCGGCGACCACGATCTTGCGGCCCTGGAGGCGGACCTCGGTGGCGGGCCCGCGGAGGCGCGTGCGCGTCCGGTCGCCGTGCGCGAGATCGACATGCGCGGGCAGCGAGGAGTCCGACTGCGCGGGGCGCTTCGCCTCGAGCGCCTTCTCGCACGCGCTGCGCAGCGTGGCCTTGGAGGTGGGCTTGGCGAGCGTCTTCGCGACGCCCATCGCGACGTAGCGCGCCGACTCGCCCAGCTCGAGAAAGCTGCCGATCACGACGATCGGCGCGCGCTCGGTGAGCGGATCGTCCATCAGCGCCTCGACGAGCTCGGTCGCGTACTCGAGGTCGGCATCGAGGACGACGAGGTCCGGCTCGGTGGTGCGCGCGAGATCGAAGGCGGCCTGCGCGTCGGGCGTGCTCTCGCAGCCGAACGTCGCGCGGCCCGGGAAGTGGTTCGCGGCCTCGTCGCTCGCGAGGGCGTCGTCGAGGAGCGCCTCGGCGATGTGCGCGGTCCCGACGATCAGCGCCGAGTACATGGGCTGCGAGGGCTTCGCGGTGGGCATGGCGCGTGACACGCGCGCGTCGCCGTCGCCCCACGCGAGCGCCGGCAGATCCTCGAGGATCTGGTCGATGGCATCGAGATCGACGAGCGCCAGCGGCGCGTCGAGGTCGGTGCGGTCGATGGTGCCGAGCGCCTCGGCGATCGCGCGGTCCATCGCGTCGAACTTCAGCAGCTTCGCGGCCGAAGACAGCGTGTGCATCTTGCGCCGGAGCTCCTCGCGCAGCGCGATGTCCTCGGGCTTCTCGCGTACCTTCGAGGAGCCGCCGCGGAGGTCCGCGACCTTCCGGCCGAGGCCGGCGACGAAGTCCGCCCGGGCTCCGCCGAGCCTCAGGCCCGTCGCCGGGGGCGACGTCGGGGAGGGGGCCTTCGAGGTCGCGGTCTGCCCACTGTGCGCCGGTTCCGATAGCATTGCTTCGGGCCTAACATCCTCGGCTGAAGACGGCCCAGTTTGTGGCGAACGAGGAGGGTAACGAGCGATGCCGACCGAGGATCTCCGCTTCCGGGCTGCTACCAGCTCGGATCTCGACCGCATCCTCGAGATCCACCTCTGCGCCTTCCCCGATGCCCGATCGGCGGAGGAGCGCCGCCGGAATTTCACGGCCAGCGCGTTCGGCGCCCTCGATGACCTGGTGCTCGCGGTGCGCGGCGACGAGATCGTTGGCCAGGCGTTCCTCTTCCCGCTCGAGTGCTGGTTCGGGGGGCGCGCCGTCCAGGTGGGCGGCATCGCCTCGCTCGCGGTGGCCCCCGAGGCGCGCGGCCGCGGGGTCGCCGGCGCGCTGCTCGGGGCGCTGCACGTCGCCTCGGACATGCGCGGCGACGCGCTCACGATGCTCTACGCGTTCCGCCAGGGATTCTACACGCGCGTGGGCTACGGGCCGAGCGCGTCGCGGCGGCGGCTCGGGATCGATCCCGCCTCGGTACCGCCTTCGTGGGTGAGGCTGGCGCGCGCCCGGGTTCGCCGCGCGCGCGGCGACGACAAGGAGGCGATCCTCGCGGCCTATGCGCGCTCCGCGGCGAAGGCCAGCGGCTGGCTCACGCGCACCGATGCCGCGTGGGTCCGGCACCTCGCGAAGGAGCGGCGGCAGTTCCTGGTCGCGGAGCGGCCGGCGCGCGAGGGGGGGGGTGGGGGGGGCGGGGGGGGCGTGTCGGGCTACGTCGCGTTCGAGGTCCTGCAGGACGAGCCGCACGCTGCGACCACCGTGAGCGTCGACGAGATCGCCGCCGACGACGACGTCACGCGCCTCGCCCTGGTCGGCGCGCTCGCGGCGATGCGCGATCAGGCCCGCGAGATCGAGCTCGAGGTCGACGGCGCCGATCCCCTGGAGCTCGGCCTCGTCGACTCCGACGCGCGTCGCTTCGGCACCAGCCGCGTCGAGCACGATCTCGGCACCCTCGTGGGCGGGCCGATGGTCCGCATCGAGGACGTCCCGCGGGCCATCGAGTCGCGCGGCTACCGCGCCGAGGGGGCGTTCGACCTCGTCATCCACGCCGCCGAGGGGGAAGCGAGCGGCGCTGCTGACGAGCTCGCCATCTCGGTCCGCGTCAGCGGCGGGCAGGCCGAGGTCTCCGCCGCCCGCGGCGCCGCCGGTGCGATACGCACCAGCCGCACCACGCTCGCGAGCCTGCTCTATGGCGGTCTGAGGCCCTCCGACGCCGCCCGGATGGGGCTCGCCGACGCCGACCCGCGGACGCTCGCCCGCGCCGACTCCATCCTCGCACTTCCGCCGCCGCTGCCCGTCGACCCCTTTTGAGCTGATCACCATGACCGGTAGGCGCTAGAGTCGCTCGCTCTGCCCGCTCTCGTTGCCATGCAGCGCCAACAGCAACCGCCCACGCTCGGCCTCGAGCCGCTCGAGGGAGACGAGGTCGCCGCGTCGACCGCCACGCGGCTCGGTACCGTCGTCGGGGGCGGTGTGCTCGCCGCGATCGCCTCTTCGCTGCCGGCCGAGCTGCGCATCGGTGACGGTGGCTCGGTAGTCCGCGCGTTCGAGCAGTGGCTCGCGCTCGCCGCGCTGCTGACGCCGCTGTCGATCCTGGTGGTGGCGGTGCTGCGTCGCGGTCGCACCGGGCTGCAGCTCCTCGCGGGGGCTCGCGCGCCGCTCTTCGCTGCGGCCGCGTTGTGGTGGGCGGTCCTCCAGCTCGGCGTGCTCTCGGCCCTGGGCGCGGTGCTGCGCGCGAACACGCACCATCACGGCCTCGCCGGCGTGACGTTCGCGATGCTGGCGCTCGCCTCGGGCGTGGTGGTGGCTCTGCTCGCGCTGCGCGGCGTGGGAATGCTCGCGCGCCTGCCGGCGCAGGGGCACCGGCTCGCCCTGGGGATCGTGGCGCTCACGTCGTTCGTGGTGATCGTGCTGGTCGGCGTGCGTACGGCGCGCGCCGAGGGCATGCATACCGCCGCGGCGCTCGTCGATCTGCTGGCGCTGCTGGTGTCGTCGGCGATCGCGTCGTCGCGCGCGATGGCGCGGTGGCGTCCGCTCGCGGTGGGCGGCCTTCCGGTCGCGGTCGCGATCCTTCTCCTCGGGTACGCGACGGTGCGCTCGGAGCCCGACCTGAGCGGCCTGCTCGCCGAGGGGGCGCCGGTGCAGGCGTGGCTGCTCGGCCTGCTCGGACGTTAGCGCGCTTCGCGCGCAGGCCTCGGGTCTCGGCTCTCGGGCCGTGATAGGGTGCGCGCGTCATGAAACGCCTCGCGCGCGCGTGTTTTTTCGCGGTTTCGCTCGCTGCCGGATCGGTCGCGAACGTGGCAAGCGCGGACGGTCCCGCGGGCGCGAACAGCGCCGCACCGGAGCGCGCCGCGTCGCAGGGGATCGCGGTCTTCGCGATCGGGAGCAACGCCAACGAGGAGAGCTTCGCCGCCGCGCGCGCCCTCTACGGCAGCCGCCTTCGTCCCGCCGCGCTCGACGAGGTCCGCGCGCGCGTGCTCGCCGGCGGCGCGCCTCCCGCGAACGCGTCGCGTGAGCTGCGTGAGCTCGCCGAGATCCGCGCCGGCGTGAACGCCGACGAGGCCGCGGGCCGCCGCCTCCTCGCCGGCATCGGCAAGCAGATCGGGGTCGAGGCGCTGCTGGTGGTCAAGGTCGAGAGCGCCGCGCCCGTCACCGCGCCCTCCACCATCGGCGCGCCCGCCCCGAGCGCGGAGGGCGGCGCAGATGCCGGCGAGAGCGCGGCCGGGAATGCCGCGCCCGTCCTGACGGTCATTGCGCGGCTGTTCCTCGTCGACGCTGGCGACTTCGACGCAGCGCGCTATTCCCCCGAGCCCGGACCCCCAGCCCCCGCCGCATGGAAATCGACCGTCACCTCGCTGGAGGCCCGATTTCCCGGGTCGCGCGGCACAGCCGGTCCCGCTGCGGCGACGCGCCCCGCCCCGCCGGTGAAGCCAGAGGGCGGAAAGTCCTCGCCTTTCTACGCCTCGGGCTGGTTCTGGGGGGCGGTCGGCGGCGCCGCGCTCCTCGCGACGGTCTTCTACTTCGCCTCACGGGAGACCAGCTCGGACACGATCCGTCTGCAGATGACGGTCCCGAAATGAAGGTCCCAAGAGCCTCTCTCGGGGGGGATCGGGGGTCTCCGCCGATCGGCGAGCGCTACCTCGGCGATCGTCGGCGCATCGAACCCAGCACGATGCCCGCGCTGGTCAGGAGGTTCTTCGCGGCCGTGATGGCGCTCCTGCTCGTGCTGAGCGTGGGCCGCGCCGAGGCGCAGGAGCTCCGCGAGGCCCCGCCCGTCGCTGGCCTCGCCGCCAAGCGCGCTCCCGAAGGGCCCGCGCTCACGCTCCCCACCGACGTGCCGCAGGTGGCGCCCGGCGAGGCGGTGATCCCTGCGCTCCCTCCCTCGTACGTGACGCGGGATCTCGGCTGGCTCAAGCTCTCGTATCCGCCGGCGGCGCGCGAGCGCGTCGAGTCGCTGCTGCACGACGCCGATGCCTTCAAGGCGGAGATCTCGGAGACGCTCGGGCAGGACGTCCTCGCGCATGTCGAGGTCCGCATCACGCCCACCGTCTCGGACATGACGCGCCTCGCGCCGATCGGCTCACCGCCGCCGTCGTACGCCAGCGGCGTCGCGTATCCGGGCCTCAAGCTGGTGCTGATCAGCATGCTCGCGCCGCGCGGCGCCGACGCGACGAACCTCGATCAGGTGTTCCGTCACGAGCTCGCGCACGTCGCCCTCGAAGACGCGGTGCTCGGCGCGCACGTGCCGGTCTGGTTCAACGAGGGCCTCGCCATCGGCCTCGCCGGCGAGAACTCGTTCGATCGGCAGGACGTCCTCTGGCACGCCACCGTTTACGGCAACCTCTTGCCGCTCGCCGATCTCGATCGCAGCTTCCCGCGCGATCACTTCGAGGTCGGCATCGCTTACGCGCAGAGCGCGGACTTCCTCCGCTTCCTGATGCGCCGCACCGATCACCTGCGGTTCGCCGCGATGGTCCAGCGGGTTCGCGAGGGGCAGACGTTCGAGCGCTCCCTGGGAGACGCGTACAGCACCGACCTCCGCAAGCTCGAGTACCAGTGGCGCAGCGAGGTCGAGCGTAAGTACTCGGTGATCCCGATCCTCGCGGGGGGCGGCATCATCTGGGTGGGGGTCATCGCCGCGCTCGGCTGGGGCTACGTCAAGAAGAAGCGCCGTGCGAAGGCCATCCTCGCAAAGTGGGCGCAGGACGAGGCGATCGAGGACGCGCTCCTCGCGCGCCGCGCCGCTGAGGCCGCCGAAGAATCGGATCGCGATCTCGTCCGCGTAAGCCTCCGCGGCATCCGTGCCCCCTCGAAGGTGGAGCACGAAGGCGACTGGCACACGCTGCACTGAAAGAAGCCGACAGCTTCTCTCGCTCACTCGATGCTCACGATCTCCTCGTCGCTCACGGGGTCGCCCGGGAGTGACTGCGGGATCGGCTCCTCGTCGGGCCAGCCGCCGTTCGGGGCGGCGTCGGGATCGATCGCGCTGAGGTCCAGCGGCGGCATCGCCTCGAAGCCGTCGAGCGGGGGACGCGAGAGCGGCTTGGGCGGCGTGCTCGCCGTCGGCACGAGGTGCACCTTCGTCGCGAAGGCGTCGAGCGCGGCGAGGAGCGCGTCGGGCGCGGTCTTCGCGAGCACGTTGTCCCAGCCGCGCGCGGCGACCAGGCCCGCCGGCGAGGCATCGCCCGAGGCATGCACGCCGCGCAGCCAGCCGCTGATCTCGTCCTTGGAGAGCGTGTCGCAGACGGCGTCGGTGCCCTTCAGCTTCCCGCCGCGGCCCTGCACGTTCTCGAGGAACCACTGGTCGTCGACGAGGTGCATCGCGCGCGCGGTGGCGAGCGCCTTCTGCACGGCGCCGTTCGGCAGCGCCTTTCCGCGCCAGAACGACCACCACTCGTCGAGCGGGACGAAGTCGACGAGCTTGTCGGGCGTCACGCCCTCCTCGAACATCGTCGCGTCGAGGTCGCCGGCCTCGAGCGCGTCGAGGACCACCGCCTTCACCCGCTCGTCGTCGTCGCGAAGCGCCGCCTTCAAGCCGCGGATGCGCCAGCCCGCGAGCACCGGGCCGCGGACCTCGCGCGGGAGATGCACGAACATGCGATCGCTTGCGTCCGTCCCCCCCGCCTGGCGAGGAAAGTAGAACTGCAAAAAAGCGTCGGCGGTTCGCACGCGCCCTTCGGGCGTACGTCGATGCTTCTCGATCTCGAGACAGAATGCCGAAAGCGCTAGCGCGCGATCGTTCCGCGGCTTCATCCGGGTAGGTTACCTCGGTTCTACCGTCGGACAGCCCGCGATGATCCGGACATCGAGCACATCCCCGTTCAGGACCTTGCTGCACGAGCTGCCCAGCAGCGTCACCGTGCCGGCCTCGATCTTCCAGCCGTTGACGGGATCTGCCGGGAGGACGACCTCGTCGAGGTAGACGTTCACCTTGCTCGGGTCGGCCGGCGCCTCTTTGAGCTTGAACTCGCAGGTGGCCACGATCTTCGCGGCGATCTTCTTGAGCGCGGTGAGCAGCGCGGTGCTCTGGAGATCGACCTTGTAGTACTTCGGCGACGCCGCGAGGGCCGTCCCGCCGCTGATCGCGAGGTCATCGAGCAGCGCCCCGTACTGCGAGGTGCCGGGCAGACCGACCACGTAGACCGGGATGCCGGCGGCCTTCAGCGCCGCGACCGCGCTGCTGGTGGCCGGCGCATCGAGGCACGCCTCGCGAAAGCCCTGGGGTGGCTCGCAGCAGTTGCGCGGCCCGAGCGACGAGCAACCGTCGGTGTTCTCGATGTTCGGCATGCACTGATCGAACCCGCACGACGCCGCCGAGTTGCAGTTCGGACCACCATCGGTAGCGAGGATCACGAACGTCTTGCCGGCCGCGTTGCGGAGGATCGGCAGCACCGAGCGCAGGGCCTGCGCGGTGGGCGTGCCGCCGTACGGCGTGCCCGAGGTAGCCCTCAGGAGCGCGCGGGTGGTGGGGCCGTCCCCGTCCCCGGGCCGGTCACCAGGGCTGATGGGCAGGATCTCCTTCGGCAGGGCGCACGAGCTCTGCTCGAAGCCGGGGAACACCGTGGCGCCGAAGTTGGCGCGCGGCCCGAGCCCGCGGAGGATCTGCGCAACGACCTGCCGGACCTGATCCCACTTGTTGTTCTCGGCCATGCTGCCCGAGCGATCGAGCACGAAGTAGATGTTCGGCGGATCGGCGAAGAGCGGCGTGTCGACGCAATCGCAGTAGCCGCCGTTGTCCTGCGCGCCGCAGCCAGGCAGCTTGGGGATGCCGGCATCCCTGAAGGGGCCGCCGCCGCCGCCACCACCGCCGCCACTGCTGCTGATGTACGTGCCGTCGCTGACGGGCGGCCGCTCGCTCCCGCACGCGATCAGTGTGATGAGACCACCGAGCAGGCAGCCCGCGGCCTGCACGCGTCCGCGACCCACGAACGTGCTCGGCTCGCCCACCGGAAAAAAGTAGCAGAACGGCGCCCCGGGGCGACATAACGGAACAGAGCCCCGCTTTCGTGCCTTCCTCTACGCACATGTCGCGCGCCAGGTCCGTCGTCGTGGTCCTGTGCTGCCTGCTCTTCGTGGGCAGCTGGCCGGGATCCGTGGTGCGGCCGATGCTGGTGCAGCTGATGGCGGCGCCGCTCCCAGAAAACGTGGGCGATCGTGATGGCGTGCTCGACGTCGTCGCCCACGGAGCCGAGGGCGACAAGGCGGTGCTGGCGGGCGTCCGGGTGCGGGCGTTTGCGATCCTCGACGGCCGTGCTCACGCGGCGGGGGAGGCGATCTCGGATGCGGCGGGCCGCGCCTCGTTGGGGCGGCTGCCGCACGCCGAGCACTGGGTCGTGGCGGAGGCGCCGGGCCGCGCGCGTGCCTCGCAGATGGTGGTGGTGGTGTCGGGCCCGCGGCGGCTCGATCTCGAGCTGGGCGTCGAGCACCACCTCGACGTCGAGGTGAAGACCGAGCAGGGCGCGCCGATCGCGGGGGCGGAGATCGAGGCCCGCGGCTCCGACCCTTTCCCGGTGGGGGCGCGCACCGAGACCGACGGACGGGGGCGGGTCGGTCGCCTCGGCGACGGGCCGTTCAGCGTCACGGTCCGCGCGCCGGGCTTCGAGGAGGTGACGCGGCGCCGCGTGGTCGAGGGCGCGCCGTGCGTGATCACGCTGGGCCGCCAGGGTGCGCTGCTGGTCAAGGTGGTGGGCGAGGGCGGCGAGCCCGTGGCGGCGGCGCGCGTCCTCGTGGCTTCGCCTTCGCTCTGGCCGGCGCGCGTGGCGGAGACGCGGGCCGACGGCACGGTGCGCCTGGGAGGCCTGGATCCAGGCATCTACGCGTTGCGATCCGTGCAAGGTACACGCGTATCGCCGATCGAGCTGGGCATCGAAGTGGGGCGCGGCGACGAGAAGGCGATCGAGCTGCGGCTCGCGCCGGGCGTGACCGTCATGGCGCGCGTGGTCGACGCCGTGGAGGATCAGGGCATCGCCCGGGCGCGCGTCACGCTCGCCGAGGGCGGCCTCTCGCCGTTCCCGCTCGAGGGCCTCACCGACAAGCAGGGGCGCGTGGCGCTCGGCCCGATCTCGCGCGGGCCGGCCTCGCTCTCGGCCCGCGCCGAGGGCTTCGTGGCGAAGGCCGCGGTGCGCCTCGAGGAGACGCAGACCGGGGAGATCAAGATCCCGCTCCTGAAGGGCGGCTCGCTGGTGGGGCGCATCGTCGATAGCCGCGGCTACGCGGTCGACGGCGCGACCGTCCGCGTCGTCGGGACCGACCTCGAGGGGCTCCCCATCGACGAGGATCCGCAGCGCGCCTCCTTCCGTGACGCCCACTTCACGTCGGCGCTCGCGGGCCCGCGTCCCCTGGTGCCGGCCGGCGAGCTGGGCGTCATGCCCGGCCCGGTCCCTGCGATTCCGCACGGTCCGGCGCTCGGCCTGTCCTTCGGCGGTGGCGGCGCGAGCCTCTCCTCCAGCGCACCGGCGGAGGAGCCGTGGGTCTCGGGGCGCGACGGCACGTTCAAGGCGACGCCCATCCCGCCGGGGCGCGTGCGCGCGCTGGTGCGCCATCCGCAGTACGTCGAGGCGATGAGCGAGGTGGTCACGCTCGTCTCCGAGCAGGACGCGCGCGTCGAGATCGTCCTCTCGCGCGGCGGCACCCTCGAGGGCAAGGTGGTCGACACGCGCCGCCGACCGGTGCCGGGCGCGCACGTGACGGCGCTCGCGACGCGCGGCTCGCTCGAGCGCGGCACGCGCGCCGGGACCGACGGGTCGTTCGCGTTCGCGGCGCTGCCCGAGGCGGTGACGGTGCTCGTCTCGCGCGACGAGGACGTCACGCAGGTCGCCGCGCGCATCGAGGTCTCGGTGCCCGAGGCCGGCAAGAAGACGATCGAGATCACGCTGCCCGAAGCGCGCCCTGGCCTGCCGGTGAAGGTGACGACCGACCGCGGCGCCGCGGTGGACGCCGCGCAGGTCTCGGCGGTCTCGATCGACCCCGGCGAGGCGCTGCGCGTCACCGCC
This sequence comes from Polyangiaceae bacterium, assembly GCA_043736975.1. Lineage (GTDB taxonomy): Bacteria > Myxococcota_A > Polyangia > Polyangiales > Polyangiaceae > Labilithrix. The sequence continues at coordinate 14,719 of JAYTBL010000721.1, read as the reverse complement.
TTCACCGATGCGCGTGGCGCCGCCGAGCTCGCGAACGCCAAGGGCCTGCCCCTGCGCGTCGAGGTACGGGCGCCGGGCCGGGCGGCGAAGATCGTCCTGACCACGCCCGAGACCGCGACCTTGACGATCGAGCTCGCCGCCGCGGAGACCGTGACCGGCGAGGTGTGGGCGAACCGTCGCGAGCCGATCGAGGGCGCGGAGGTCACGCTCCAGACCGACGTCGGTATCAAGCGCGCACGCACCAACAAGGACGGCGTCTACACCCTCACCGACGTCGCGCCCGGCCCGGCCCGGCTGCGCGTGCGCAAGGCGGGGCGCGCGCCCGCGGCTCGTGATCTCGTGGTCGAGGATCGCGGCGGTCGCCGCGCCACCGAAGTGCCGAAGCTCGAGCTACCCGAGGAGGGGGTCGTCGAAGGCCTGGTGCTCGATGCGAAGGGATCTCCCGTCCCCGGGGCGCGCGTGGGCAGGGACGCCGTCCCCACGTATCTGCCCGCCACCGGTCTGCCGCCGGGCATGGCGGTCGCCGACCCGCGTGGCCGCTTCCGCCTCGCCGAGCTCGCCGAGGGGAGCATCACGCTCGAGGCCTACGCACCCGACGTGGGACGCGCGCGGATCACCGGCGTGCGCGTGCTCTCCGGCCGCACCACCGACAGCGTCAAGATCCTCCTCGCGCGCGGCGAGCCCACCGCTGCCGAGCCGCTCACCACCGGAGGAGTCGCGATCACGCTCGGCGAGACCGCGGCCGGCCTCGAGGCGGCCGAGGTGGTGATCGTCGCGGTCTCCGAGGGCAGCGAGGCCGAGCGCGCGGGCCTCGCGCCCGGCGATCTCGTGACCGAGGTCGGCGGCGTCGCGGTGCGATCGATCACCGATGCGCGCGCGCGCCTCTCGGGTCCCGTTCACGATGACGTGGTGGTGAAGGTCAAGCGCGGCGAACGCGCGCTGACCCTGCGCGTCGCGCGCGAACAGGTCCGGCGCTGATCACTCCTTGAGCTTCGTGAACACGATGGTGCGGCCTTCGCCGAGGCGCCAGGTCATCGTCCTGCCCTCGTCCGCGAACGCGAACGTCTCCTTGTTCGCGAGGCCGTCCTTGTCGGTGTGGACGACCAGCGTGGTCTTGTTCTCGTCGTCGACCGTGAAGGTGGCCGACTGGGGCCTGGCGGAGGGCGTCGAGATCGTGATCGAGCTGCCCTTGGCGACGATCTCCGTCTGCGTGGCGAACGTGTTCGCCGCCTCCTGCACCGCGGGGGCCACCCCCTCCGCCCGCGTGCCCCGCCAGCGGCCTTCGAGCTTCGCCGAGCCGGCGTGCTTGCACGCCGCCGCTCCGACGAGCGCCCCCCCGTAGAGGAGGGCGAGGAGCAGGACGTTCCTCCGGCGCGCTCGGCGTGGGTACAAGACCGCTAGTCTACAGAAGCAAGGAGGTGGATGAAACAAGGCAGCGGCACTTGCGCTACGCTTCGAGACCCGTGGCCGATCCGCACGCCTCCAAGATCGAGGACCCCTTCGGGCTTGTCGGCTCGACTCTCGATGGCCAGTACCGCATCGACCAGGTGGTCGGCGAGGGCGGGTTCGGCGTCGTCTACAAGGGCTGGCATGTCTCGATGGAGCAGCCCATCGCCGTCAAGGCGCTCAAGGTGCTCGCCGACGATCGCGAGATCCAGGACGCGCTCTTCGCGAAGTTCAAGGACGAGGCGAAGCTTCTCTACACGCTCTCGCAGGAATCGCTGAACATCGTACGCTCCATGGACTTCGGCGCGACGACGTCGCCGAACGGTCTCTGGGCGCCCTACATGGTCCTGGAGTGGCTGGCCGGGCGGTCGCTGGCCGATGACCTCTCGGACCGGCGCCACCGCGGCATGCGCGGCCGCACCCTCGACGAGGCGTTCGCGCTCCTCGAGCCAGCCGCCGAGGGCCTGACGATCGCTCATCAGCGGCGCGTCGCGCACCGCGACATCAAGCCGGCGAACTTCTTCCTGCTCGCGGGTGACTCCGGCCCGCGCCTCAAGGTGCTGGATTTCGGCATCGCGAAGATCGTCCGCGACAACGAGCTGCCGGGCACGCGCAGCCCGTTCGCCTCGTTCACGTGGCTCTACGCGGCGCCGGAGCAGCTCGACCCGCGCGTCGGACAGTCCGGGCTCACCACCGACGTCTATTCCTTCGCGCTCCTCCTCACCGAGCTGCTGACCGATCGCGTCCCGGTCGAAGGGCGCGACGTGGTCACGCTGCTGAAGGCCGCGACCGACGTCACGATGCGCCCCACGCCCAGGCAGCGCGGCGTGAACGTGCCCGACGGGATCGAGGTGGTGTGCCGGAGCGCCTTGGCCGTGGACCCCAAGGCGCGCTTCCCCAACATCGGCGAGCTTTGGGCTGCGCTCGTGGCGGCGCGCCGGGCGTCGGTCCCGCAGGCGGCCGCGCCGGGGACGCCGTCGGGCGGGGTCTCGTCGCTGTCGCCGCCGTCCGCGCTCGCGCAGACCGCGCTTCCGCCCGTGCACATGGCGCCGGGCGTGTTCATCCCGAGCGGGGCGCTGCTCGGGCCGCCGACCGGTCCGCCGCACGGCCCGCCGCCTGGTGTGCCGCTCCCGGGGCCTGGCTACGCGCCGACCTTTCCCTCCGCGCAGCACGCGCCACAGTACCGTCCGATGACGGTGCTCCCTGGCTCGGCGCCCATGATGCATCCCTCGCAGATGTCGCCGCCGCCGATGACCGGTCCGCCGGGGACGCGCATCGTCCCGCGCATGCCGCAGCGGGCGATGGCGCCGTCGTCCAACGCGTCGCTCCCGGTGATCCTGGCGGTCATCGGCCTGGTGCTGGGCCTGATGTTCATGGCGACCTGCGGCGCCCTCCACGCGGCCTGTAACTAGGCCGTCTCCCCCGCGAGCAGCGCGGCGCGGATCTCCTCGGGGATCCGCAGCAGCTTCAGGCCCTGATCGACGCACGCGAGCCGCGTGGAGCCCTCGGCGATGAGCGTCTCGCCGCGGCGGATCCGGTAGGTGTAGTCGAGCGACACGCTGCGGAGCTTCGCGAGCGTCGTCTCGATGATCAGCAGGTCGTCGAAGCGCGACGCGGCCCGGTAGTGGAGCTCTGCCGAGGCGACGGGCGTCTGCACGCCGCGATCGGTCCAGTCGGCGTAGGTGATCTTGCGCTTGCGCAGCCAGTCGACGCGCCCCACCTCGAAGTAGACGAGATAGTTCGAGTGATGGACGACGCCCATGAGGTCGGTCTCGCAGAACCGCACGCGCAGCTCCGTCGAGGTCGTGCTCCTGGTGGGGTCGATGGCGGCGGCGGAGAAGCTCACGACGGCCGGTTACCACGCGACCGCCGCTTGGACTAGGCTCTCCGTGTGGCCGAGCGTCGTCGCCTTCCCGTCATCCAGTCAGCACCGCCAGCACCGCCCGCGCCGCCAGCGTCGGGCAAGGGCGACGATCCCGACGACGAGAACGCGATCCCGGCGCGCCCGCCCTGGCACTGGGTGGGCTTCGGGACGGTCGCGATCTTCGCGGCGTGGCTGCCTCTCGCCTACGTCGCGCAGGCGGTGGTGGCGCGCGTGCTCGCGCAGCGCTTCGGTACCTCGGCCACCGCGGCCGACATCGGCATGGCGCTGGGCACGATGCCGGCCGGCGAGCGCGCGCGGCTGATGGCGATGCTCGCGGTGCCGAACGTGGCGGCGCTCGGCCTCTCCGCGTTCGCCGGCGGCTACCTCGTGGGCCGCTTCGGCGCGGGAACGACGGGCCGGGAGGCGGCCTCGGCGGGCGCGATGACGGCGGTGGTCGCGCTCGTCCTCGCGCTCGGCGCCGGTACCGCGAGCGGCGTCACGGCGCTGGTGACGGCGCTGGTGGTGGTCCTGCTCTGCGTCGGATCCGCGGCATGGGGCGGCAAGGTCGGGGCCCGGAAGCGCTCGCCAGCGGCGTAAAAGTCGCTCCCGTGCTATTCCGAGGCCCATGTTCTGCCTGCGCGCCTCCACCGACCCTGCCTGGGCGAAGGAAGCGGTCCGCGACCTCGACAGCGTGCTCGTCGATCACGCGCACTGCGAGATGAAGGCGGCCACCAACGCGCTCTCGCTCGTGGTCCGGCACCCCAACGATCTGGGCCTCGTGCGCGCGCTCACCGACCTCGCGCGGGAGGAGCTCGACCACTTCCGTCGCGTGGTCGCGTTCCTCGAGCGTCGCGGGCTCGATCTCGGTCCGCCGCCCGTGGATGCGTACGCCGCCGAGGTGCGCCGCGCGATGGGCATGCTGCCCAACGCCGAGATCCCCGCGGTCGTCGATCGGCTGCTGGTGAGCGCGATCATCGAGGCGCGCTCCTCGGAGCGCTTCAAGCTGCTGGTCGAGGCGCTGCCGCCGCACACCTCTCCGGAGCTCCGCGTGTTCTACGAGGAGCTCTTCGCATGCGAGGCGCGCCACTACCGCACGTACCTCGACCTCGCCGGCCAGGCGCTGCGCTCGGAGTGGAAGAGCGCGCAGCCGCGAGACGTCGAGTCGGCGATCTCGCTTCGGCTCTCGATGCTCGCCGAGGCCGAAGGGCGCATCGTCCGCAAGCTCGCCGATCGGGACTCGCGCGCGACCATGCACGGCTGATGGCGGATCCGCTCATCGATCTGCTCGCGCTCGACCGCGATGTGCGTCGCGCGGCGGAGCGCCTCGAGCAGCTCCGGACCTGGCTCGCGCTGGGTACGAAGGCGGGGCGCGACCGGGCGCGCTCGTTTGACCCGTTCGACGCGCGTCATACCGCCGTGAAGGCCACCTACGACGCACTGGGCAAGGACACGCCGTCGCTCCTCGACGTCCCGTTGCGGGACGGTCTCCTCCGCTGGGTCCACGAGCTCCTGCAGGCGCGCGTGGGACTCGACCTCGCGCTCACCGATGCCGACGAGGAGAACGAGCTCGATCCGCGCCTCTCCGCGAGCCAGCTCGCCGAGCTGAAGGCCCAGGATCTCGCGCGCGTCGCGGTGGGCCCGGGCGAGCCGCCGGCGGCGAAGGACACGCGCGGCCACGTCGCGCACACCTACCGCGATGCGTTCCGCGCCATCGTGACCTCACCCAGCGAGGGCCTCGCCTCGGCGGCGCTCACGCGGGCCGGAGAGCTCTCGCTGCGCGTCGCGGCGGTGCGCAAGGAGCGGCGTGAGCGGCGCTTCGAGGCCGCGCGGCGTACCGGGCTCGCGCACCCGTGGGCGCTCGCCTCCACCCACGACGTCCGCGCGCTCGCGCTCGCGTTCCTCGAGGCGAGCGAGCCGCTGGCGGTCGCGCTCTTCAAGCGCGCCCGCAAGGACGCCGCGGGCCCGTGGCGCGCCTCGTCGGCGATCCAGATGGCGCTCGGTCACGGCGCGCAGCAGGGCTGGCCCGCGTACCTCGGGCAGCGCTGGCTCGACGAGGCGTTCGCCGCCATCGCGCCGCGCGGCGTGGAGATCGCGCCGCCTCCCGAGCCGCTGGGCAGCGCCACGTTCCTGCGCGCGGCGATGGCGTGGGGCTTCGCGTGGCGGACGTCGGGCGCGCCGCGCTCGCTGCCGTTCGCGCTGGCGCGCGACCCGTATCCGGTGCCGGCGCACCGCTTCGGCTTCGCGATCGCGAGCGTGGTGGCGGAGCCCGCGTTCCAGCGTCGCGCCCTCGACTTGCCTTCGCGCACCGCCTCGGCGCAGTCGCGTGTGCTCCGGACCACGATGTTTCTCGGCGCGCGCACGCTCGCGGCGCGCGCGGTGCTCAGCGCCGACGAGACCACCTCCGCCTCGCTCTTCGAGGAGATCACCTCGCGCGTGTGGGGCGCGCCGCTGCCGGCCTCGATGCGAGATGCGTGGCCCGATCCGCGCGCCGGAGAGCCCGCGCAGCTGCTCGGCCTGCTCGGCACGCAGGCGTTCCTGCGCGACCTCGTACACCGCTACGACGACGACTGGTTCCGCAACCCCAAGGCCGGCAAGCACCTCACGAGCCTCGCCTGCGGCCCGGCGTTCGATCTCGAGCCGCTCTCTCCGAGCGCTGCGCCCGATCTCGCGCGGGCGTTCGAGGAGTCAATCGGTTGAAGAGCGCCCGGCTCCTCGCCGTGGCGCTGCTGGTCGTCGCTGCGCTGCCCGAGGCGGCCGCTGCGAGGCCACCGCCGGTCGCCCCGCTCGCGCCGCTCCCCATGCTGCCGAGCATCCCGCGCGTGCGCGTCGAGGTGCTGGAGAAGAAGATGGTGGTGGTCGAGGAGGTCAATCTCCCGCGCGGCGAGTGGGCGGCGCAGTCGCTCGACTTCTACGTGGCGTTCGGCGCGCCGGGGGCGCCGCGCGCGGTCGACGCGCAGCTGGTCGCGATCGGCGACGGCGCGCTCGAGGCGGACGACGCCGACGCGGGCGAAGCGCTGACCGTCGAGCGCGCCTCGCGTCGGCCCCCGGGCGCGTATCCGCTGCTCGGGCGCGAGACGATGGCGGGCGTGGTGATCAAGGTGAAGAGCGAGTCGCTGGGGCGCGCGCTCGAGGCGGGCCACATGGCGGCGATGCGGATCCGCACGGCGCTGGATCTTCCGGACGAGGATCCGGAGGGCGGCCGCGGCGTGGTGGTGCGCCTCGGCAGCTCGCGCGGCACCCCCCTGACGCTGGGCCGCCTGACGCTGCTCGCGAGATCCGGCGGCCCCTCACCGACGCGCGCCGAGGCCCGCCTGTGCGGCCCCGAAGCAGATCCGACCCCGCTGGCGATCGGCCTCATCCCGAAGTCATCAGTGGTCCCGTCGACCCCGCCGATCGCCCCGGTCCTGTCGGTGCGCCACGCGACCGACGACCTGTGCATCCGCTTCTGGACGCCGTGACTCTCTAGAACGTCTCGCCGCTGTCGCCGCCGCTGCCCGCGCCGCCCGCGTCGATGAAGAAGCGCAGGCCGAGGCTGATCAACGTCGCCGGGTGATCGGCGACGACGTCGCGCCGTCCGGCGAGCTCGATGCTGAATTTGCGGTCGACGTAGCCCGCGCCGAGCGACACCGACTGCGTACGCATCCCGGCATCGATGCGGTAGCCCGCGCGCACGGGGAACCGATCCGCGATGAGGACCTCGCCGCCGAGCATCCCGCGGGCGCGGGCGGTGTTCCAGGTCGTGAAGTCGATGAGCGAGTCGGCCTCGATCGTCACCGTCTGGTTCGACCAACCGAGGCCGCCCGCGAGGGCCAGCGGCGCGAGCGAGGTGCCGGGCGCGGTGAGGTTGCGGCCGCTGATCGCGAAGCGGAACTGCTCGGTGATCTGCACCGCGCCGCCAGCGTCGAACGTGAAGTTGCTGATGAGCGGCTCTTCGCCGTTGCCGTCCGAGGCGAGGCTGGTCCCGAGCGGTCCCGCCCCGAGCTTCTGCTGCACGCGGATGTAGCGGCCGGTGGCGCCGAGGCTGAAGCGATCGCCCAGCGGGTAGGCGAGCGCGAGGCGGAGATCGGCGAACTGCCGCTTGATGCCGTCCGGATCCATCTGCGACCAGGTGCCGCCAAAGCCGCCGGCGAGCCGACTGGTGCTCGAGTCCGCGATCGCGCCGCCGTAGCTCTGGCGTCGCGCCTCCGGGCTCAGCGCGACCAGGCCTTCGAGGTGGTAGACACGCAGGAGCGTCAGGTTGGCTGGGTTCTGGAAGACCGCGACGGTCGAGCCGCCGAAGACCTGCGCCGCGCCGCCCATCGCGACGAGACGAGGATGCTGGATCTCCCCCATCTCGTAGCCCTGCTCCACGCTCGTCGACGACGGATCGGCCTGGGCAACGCCGGGGATCGCCACCACGAGCGCGAGCGCAATGGCAGCGGCTCGCAAGGGGCTGAGGGTCGACACCGCGGGCACCCTAACCCGATGGAGGCCAATGGAACAATTTTCGGCCGTACTCCCTGGGGAGAATGGAAATACCTACTCCCCAGGGGGGATGACGGTTTCCCCGGCGATCGCGCGCCCCGTGGGTCGCAGTGCCGTAAAACACGGCAGATCGGCGACTCTTGACACCCAAACTGGCTACAGATTCCGTGCGTCACGCGCGTGACGCTGCGGCAACGCGACGATAACGGAACGGCGACGGCTACTTACCGGGCACCTGCGAAGCTGCATGCGCACAGCACGTAATTCACAGGCGGTTTACAACCAATAAAGCTGAACCATTGGGGGCACTTACGCGCAATCGAAACAATGGACATGACGACGCAAAAAAGAGGGTGCTAGTTCCATCTTCCCGTCACAGCGGGAGGTCGGCGATCAGCCCTCCGACCCCATCGGTCAGCGCTCTCTTACGCAGAGGGGGCTGTCCATGGGCAGGTGGAGTGCTCATCGGCGATCGTCCGTCGTTTCGGGGTTCGATAGATCAAGCAGCTTCGGGATGGATGGGGCCTCTGGCCCTCGTCACGGTCCGGAGGGGGAATTGTTTGTCCGATCGACAGGGCTCCACATCCCAGGGAAAAGACGGATCGGCGTGGCGTGTGGGGAAGCACACGTCCCCGTCATCGGAGACGGTCAGTAGCCCACAGCCTGTGGAAAACCTGTGCGAACGGTTGGCACTCGAAATTCGCGCTCTTGGAACGGATGGAGATGCAGCACGACACGCTCTGGAACGAAGCCGTTGCTTTCACGCGGGCGAAGTCGCCTGCGAGCTTCGAACAGTGGTTCTCGGGAGTTCAGTTCGACGGCATGACCGACGGCATCGTGAGCCTGCGCGCTCGCGACGAGTTCGTGCGGGAATGGGTCGACCAGCACTTTCTCCCCACGCTCGTGGATTTTTTGCGCAGCCAGACCGGCTGGAGCGTTCAGGTTGCGTGGTGCGTCGGCGGTGATCTCGAGCATCCCGTCGCGATGGGGAATGGTCAGCCGGCGCTGCCCGTAAGACCGCGCGCGATGATGCCGGACCGTCCGATTCCGCAGCGGCCGCACCCCGGGGAGGGGGGCGATCTCGACGAGGCGCCGCGCTCTTCGCCGCCGGTCTCGCAGCGGTCGCCAGGCTACGGCTCGTACGGGCACAACGGGCACAACGGGCACAACGGTTCGTCGGGTCACGCGAGCGGCAACGGCAAGGCCGCGCCCGCTCCGATCGAGGGGCTGAACCCGAAGTACACCTTCGGCAACTTCGTCGTCGGTCCGTCCAACCAGCTCGCGCATGCCGCGGCGATCGCGGCCGCGGGCGGCGGTGCCCCGCGGCACAACCCGCTCTTCTTGTGCGGGGGCACGGGGCTCGGCAAGACGCACCTCGTCCATGCGGTCGCGCATCGCTTCCGCGCGGAGCGCCCGAGCTCGCGCATCCTCTACGTCTCGGCCGAGAAGTTCGTGAACGAGTTCGTCCAGGCTCTCCAGGAAGGCCGCATGAACGAGTTCCGCGCGCGCTACCGCGAGCGCTGCGATCTCCTCCTCGTCGACGACATCCAGTTCCTCGCCTCGAAGACGCAGACCCAGGAGGAGTTCTTCCACGCGTTCAACGCGCTGCACCAGGCGGACAAGCAGATCATCGTCACCAGCGACAAGTACCCCCAGCAGCTCGAGAAAATGGAGGAGCGGCTCGTGTCGCGCTTCTCCTGGGGCCTGGTCGCCGACATCCAGGGCCCCGAGCTCGAGACCCGCGTAGCGATCCTCCGCAAGAAGGCGCAGCTCGAGGAGATCGAGCTTGCCGACGAGGTGGTCCTCTTTCTCGCGCAGACGATCCGCTCCAACGTTCGTGAGCTCGAGGGCACGCTGATCCGTCTCGCGGCGAAGTCGTCGCTGCTGGGCAAGCAGATCGATCTCGACTTCGCGCGCGCCGAGCTGGCGCTCACCTCGAACCCGCGCGCGAGCGAGGCCGGTGTCGACGACATCCAGCGCGTCGTGTGCCATCACTTCAAGCTGCGCACGAGCGACCTCCTCTCCAAGGATCGCCACAAGAGCATCGCGTTCGCGCGTCACGTCGCGATGTACCTCTGCAAGCAGCGCCTCAAGTGCAGCTTCCCCGAGCTTGGCCGCGCGTTCGGCAACCGCGATCACACCACCGTGATGAGCGCCGTCCGCAAGGTGGAGGCGCTGCGCGGGAGCGACCCAGAGGTGCGCGCGCACCTCGAGGCCCTGGAGCGCAAGCTGGGCACGAACGCCGACTGACCTCGCGTCAGTCGCGTCAGGCGCGTCAGTCGCGTCAGGCGCGTCAGTCGCGTCAGGAGCGCGCGGTACTGCTCCTGCCGACGTTCGCGCTGCGCGCCGCCCCGATCCTCGGTCCGAGCTAGATCCCGATCTTCCAGCTGCTCGCGTCGCCGGTGTCCAGCACCTCGACGCCCCAGTCCGAAAGCTGCTTGCGCAGCGCATCGGCGTGCGCGAAGTCCTTGCCGGCGCGGGCCTCGCTGCGCGCGCGGATTTTCGCGTCGACCGCGGCCGCCTCCAGGCCGCGCAGGCGGAGGCGCCGCTGCCGCGTGCGTGACCAGTAGTCGACCGACTCCGCCTGCATCAGCCCGAGCGGCGCGCACGCGGCATCGAGCGCGCGGATCGCCTTGGCGGCGAGCGTGCGGACCGCCTCGTACTTCGCCGGATCCTTCTTGAGCTTCGGGACCTGCATCACGATCTCGTTCGCCGCCTTGCCGAGCTCGGCGATCACGGAGAGCGCCTGGGGCGTGTTGAGATCGCGGTCGAGCGCGATGAGCACCGCCTCGCGCGCCTCGTCGACGACCTTCGCCTGCCCCTGGAGGACGTTCGAGTCCGCGGCGGTCGCGCCATCTGCGGCTGCCACCAGCGCGTCGCGCGTCGTGTAGAGGTAGTCCATGCGGCGCTCCGCGTCATCGACGCCGGGGAAGACCACGCGGCCGTCCTCGCGCTTCTCGACGTCGAAGGAGAGCGGCCCGCGGTAGTGCGTGCCCAGCGTGTAGTAGCGGAAGCCTTCGGGGTCGTTGCGCTCGAGCAGGTCCTTGATCGTCACGAAGTTTCCGAGCGATTTGCTCATCTTCTCCTTGTCGATCTCGAGGAAACCCGCGTGCATCCAGTAGCTCGAGAGCTTCGGTCCGGTGATGGCCTCGCTCTGCGCGATCTCGTTCTCGTGGTGCGGGAAGACGAGATCCATGCCGCCGCAGTGGATGTCCATGTGCTCGCCGAGGTGGCGCCTCGCCATCGCCGAGCACTCGATGTGCCAGCCGGGCGAGCCCTTGCCCCACGGGCTCTCGAAGCCGAACGGCTCCTTGCCGGCGGCCTTCCACAGCGCGAAGTCGGCGGGGTCCTTCTTCACGTCGGAGGAGCCCGCGGCGAGGCGCTCGCTCGCGCCGGCGCGGAGCTCCTCGAGGTTGCGGCGCGAGAGCTTGCCGTAGTCGGCGAAGCTCTTCACCTCGAAGTAGACGTCCTTGCCGTCGGGAGTCTCCGCGACGTACGCGTTACCCTTCGCGATCAGGTCCTCGATGAGCGCGATGATGTCGTCCATGCTGGTGGAGACGCGCGGCTCGAGATCGGGCTTCATGCAGCCGATGGCCGCGAGATCGTGGTCCGCCTGGACGCTGAAGCGCCGCGAGAGCTCGAGCGGCTCCTCGTTGTTCTCGCGGGCGCGCTTGACGATGTTGTCGTTCACGTCCGTGACGTTGCGGCAATGCGTCACCTTGTAGCCGCGGGCCCGCAGGAAGCGATTCAGCACGTCGAACGTGGTGTACGTGCGCGCGTGGCCCGCGTGCGCCAGGTCGTACGTCGTGATCCCGCAGACGTAGAGCTTCACCTCACCCGGCGTGAGGGGGACGAAGTCTTCGACCTTCTGCGAGAGCGTGTTGTAGAAGCGGACGGGCATTTCTCCCGAGGATATAGCGCGATCGGCGCGCCCGCCGTGCTATCAAATCGCTGGCGATGCACCGCCCTCGCGCAGCTGCTCGTGCCTGGCGACCTTGCAGTGCTGGCCCCGCGTGCACGGCAGGGCCGGTTGCGCTGGTCCTGCTGCTGCTCCTGCTTCCGCTCGCGGCCTGCGGCGGCGCGCCGAAACGCTCGTTCGACGGGTCGACGTTCCGCGATGGCCCGGTCGCGTTCTCGGTGCCGCCCGCGCCGCAGGGGTGGCGTCCGGTCGACGTCACCTCGGGGAGCCTCGCCTACCGCGACGACGCGCACGGCGCTTCGATCCTCCTCAATGGTCGCTGTCACCGGCCCGACGAGGCGACCCCGCTCCTCGCGCTCACCAACCATCTCCTCATCGGCTCGACGGCGCGCGAGATCGTCACGCAGGAGACGGTCCCCTTCGACGGCCGCGAGGCGCTGCACACCAAGCTGCGCGCGAAGTGGGACGGCGTGCCCATCGCCTTCGACATCTACGTCGCGAAGAAGGACGGCTGCACCTACGACTTCGTCTACATGGGCGACCCCACCGCGTACGACGAGGGCTCGCGCGGCTTCGAGGCGTTCGTGCGCGGCTTCCGCACGTTGCCCGGCTCGGGCCTGATCGCGGGACCCACGGGGCCGCGGGGATGAGCGCCAGCGGCTCGATCCGGCCGGCTGACGGCGCGCCGCCCAGCGTGCCGCCGCCCTCGGCGCGCCCGTCGCTGCCGCCGCCGCAGGCGGAGCCGACGTTCTGGGAGTACCATCGCGATCGCACGCTGCGCTTCGCGGGGCACCTCGGCGACGTCGCACAGCTCACCGCGCGCGCGTTCCGATCCATCGCCAAGCGGCCGCTCGAGCTGCGCTCGACGCTGCAGCAGCTCGATTCCATGGGGGTCAAATCCTTGGGCATCGTCACGGTCACCTCACTCTTCATCGGGATGGTGATGACGATCCAGTTCGCCTTCTCCCTGCGGCGCTTCGGTGCCATCGAGTTCATCCCGCGGGCGATCATTCTCTCGTTCTGTCGCGAGCTCGCGCCGACGCTCACCGCGATCATCGTGGGCGGCAGGATCGGCAGCGGAATGGCCGCCGAGGTCGGAGCCATGAATGTCACCGAGCAGGTCGACGCCATCCGCGCGCTCGGGGCCGATCCCGCGAAGAAGCTCGTTCTCCCGCGGGTGGTCGCCGCCATCATCGTCTTGCCGCTGCTGAGCGTCTACGCGCTGGCCCTGGGGACCGTGGGCGCGATCTTCGTGTGCGCGCTCCAGTACGACATCCGCCCCCGACTCTTCATTGTCTCCGCGCTCGAGGTGGTGAGGCTGGGAGACTTCTTCGGCGGCCTGGCCAAGACGCCCTTCTTCGGCTTTCTCATCGCCATCATCGGCTGCCACTTCGGTCTCCGGACCACGGGCGGCACCGAGGGGGTAGGGCTCTCGACCACGCGCACCGTGGTGGCCATCTCGATCGCGATCCTCATCGCCGACTTCTTCTTGAGCAAGCTCATCATCATCGTGCAGGGCGCATGACGAATCGACGCGCCATGCGGATCGCGGTCGCCCTGGTGGTGAGCCCTTTGCTCGCGATCATCGGGCTCGGGGTGGACGCGCACGCGCGACGTGCGGCCAAGGAGGCCGAGACGCCCGCCATCGATGCGCTCGCGAAGCGCCTGCCGAGCAGCGATCTCGCGCTGTCGGGCGGCGCGCGGTGGCTACGCTCGGTGTCGCTCGAGGAGCCGGGCGCAGCGTTCGCCGACGGGCCGGCGCTGCCCGATCCCGATCCGGCGGGCGCCGCGATGGCGCCGCCGGTCGAGGTGTGGGGCCGATGAAGCTCTCGATCCTCGCGTTCGCGCTGAAGGCGCTCTCGCGCCGCAAGGCGCGCGCGCTCGCGCTGGGCGGCGGGCTCGCGTTCGCGGTGGCGCTGATCGCGGCGGTCATCTTCCTGACCGAGTCGCTGCGCGCCGAGGCGGAGCGCGCGCACCTCGCGCAGCCGGACATCGTGGTGCAGAAGCTGGTGGGCGGGCGGCCGACCACCATCGCCGCGTCGGAGTCGGCGAAGCTCGCGGACATCCCTTCGGTGCGCACGGTGACGCCGCGCGTCTGGGGGTACGTGTTCCTGCCTTCGCTCCAGGGCAACGTGACCATCGTGGGCACCTCGAAGAACGCGCCGCCGCTGTCGCTCGCGAACGGCGTGCTCGCCGAGGGGCGTGACCTCGCGCCGGGCGCCCACGAGATGATCGCCGGCGCGGAGCTGGCGCGCTTCCTCGGGATGCGCCCGGGCGACGAGCTGGGGCTGCCCACCGCGAACCCCGACGCGCACGCGCTGAGGTTGGTCGGGACGTTCCGGTCGGCGCTCGATCTCTACACGGCGGACGTGGTGATCTGTGACGAGGAGGACGCGCGAGCGCTGCTCTCCCTGCCCGCGGGCGACGCGACGGATCTGAGCATCGCGCTCTCGAATCCCGCGGAGTCTCGCGTGGTGGCGCGGACCATCACCGAGCGGATCCCGGGCGCGCGGGTGATCGAGCGCGATCTGCTGGCGCGCGTGTATCACCTCGCCTACGGACGACGCGCGGGCTTCGTGCTCGGCGCCGCGATCCCCGCGCTGCTCGCGCTGCTGGTGCTGGCGTGGGATCGGGCGAGCGGGATCGGTCCCGACGAGCGCAAGGAGATCGCGGTGCTGAAGGCGGTCGGCTGGTCGACATCGGACGTGCTGTGGGCAAAGCTCTTCGAATCGCTTCTGGTGGGGGCGGGCGCGACCGCGCTGGGGCTGGTCCTGGGCTACGCGTGGATCTTCTGGCTAGGCGCGCCCGGCCTCCGCCCGGCGCTGGTGGGCTGGAGCGTGCTCTACCCGCGCGCCGCGCTCACGCCGGCGGTGGATTTCGCGCAGCTGCTCGGCATCGCGCTCTCGGTGATGGGCCCCTTCGCGCTCTTGAGCATCGTCCCCGCGTGGCGCGCTGCGACCACCGACCCGCTCGAGACGATGCGCACCTGACGCGCACCACCAGCGCCTGTGGCGAGGCGACCACAG
>JAYTBL010000720.1:0-8194 GCA_043736975.1 Polyangiaceae bacterium | reverse complement strand
GCCCGCGGGCGCCTTCTCCTACGCTGGCGGCATGCCCGGGCATCAGCTCGCTGCCGCTGCAAGCCAGGGTGGCGGCGGGGCCGTGGCGGTCGTTGTCGAGGAGCCGACGGACGTGATCGACGTGACGAGCCCGTTCGTCGGAACGTTCTATCGCTCCCCTACTCCCGACGCCCCCGCGTTCGTCGAGGTCGGCGCTGTCGTGCGCCCCGGTCAGACGCTCTGCATCGTCGAGGCGATGAAGCTGATGAACGAGATCGAAGCGGAGCTCTCGGGCACCGTCATCGAGGTGTTCGCGCAGAACGGCAAGTCCGTCGAGTTCGGGCAGAAGCTCTTCCGCATCAAGAAGGCATGATCAGCATGAGCAGCAGCACCTCGCCTGCCCCGCTCTCCAGTCCGCCACCCAGCGTGGGGCCGCGTTCGCTTCCGCGCCCCACCACAAAGCCGTTCAAGAAGATCCTCATCGCGAACCGCGGTGAGATCGCGGTGCGCATCATCCGCGCCTGCCGCGAGCTCGGCATCGCGACGGTCGCCGTCCACTCCGACGTCGATACGCGCGCGCTCCACGTGCGCTTCGCGGACGAAGCGGTGTGCATCGGTCCAGCGCCTGCCGCCCGCAGCTACCTCCATATCCCCGCCATCATCAGCGCTGCCGAGATCACCGGCGCGGACGCGATTCACCCCGGCTACGGCTTCCTCTCCGAGAACCCGGAGTTCGCCCGCCTCTGCGAGAAGTGCGGGGTCACGTTCATCGGGCCCACGCCCGAGGCGATGCGCGCCTGGGGTGACAAGGTCACGGCGCGCGGCAACGCCAAGCGCTTCGGCCTCCCGCTCCTTCCCGGAAGCGAGGTCCTGCGCGATCCCGATCACGCCATCGAGGAGGCCCGGCGCATCGGCCTCCCGGTGATCATGAAGGCCTCGGGCGGCGGCGGCGGGCGCGGCATGCGCATCGTCCGCAGCGAGGGCGACGTGGCGGCGGCGTTCCGACAGGCCACGAACGAGGCCGAGTCCGGGTTCAAGAACCCCGACGTCTACATGGAGAAGTTCGTCGAGCGCCCCAAGCACATCGAGTTCCAGGTGCTCGCCGACACGCACGGCGGCGTCTGGACGCTGGGGGAGCGTGAGTGCTCGCTGCAGCGCCGTCACCAGAAGGTGATGGAGGAGGCGCCGAGCCCCGCGATGACGCAGGAGCTGCGCGACTCGATGGGCGAGACCATCCGCAAGGCGGTGCTCGAGACCGGCTACACGTCGCTCGGCACCCTCGAGTTCATCATGGACGAGGATCGCAAGCTCTACTTCCTCGAGATGAACACGCGGGTGCAGGTCGAGCACCCGGTGACCGAGATGGTGACCGGGCTCGATCTCGTGAGCCTGCAGATCCGCGTCGCGTCGGGCGAGAAGCTCGAGCTGCCGGACACGCGCCAGTGGAGCTTCCGCGGTCATTCCATCGAGTGCCGGATCAACGCCGAGGATCCGCGGACGTTCGCGCCCTGGCCAGGGCTCATCACGGAGTACTTCCCGCCGGGCGGCACGGGCGTCCGCGTCGACTCCGGCGTGTACGGCGGCTGGACGGTCCCGCAGCACTACGACTCGCTGCTCGCGAAGCTGATCGTCCATGCGGCGTCGCGCGAGGAGGCGATCATCCGCATGCGCCGCGCGCTCGACGAGTTCATCGTGGGCGGTATCCGCACCAACATCGAGCTCCACAAGCGCCTCCTCGAGGACGACGAGGTGAAGGCGGGCACGATGACGACGCGCACGATCGAGCGCATGCTCGCCGCTCCGCAGGCGTAGCAGCTACCGTCACCCACCATGCGCAGCGCTGCGGCCGCCCTCCAGCCGTCCGCCGAGGCCGCGACGGCGAAGGGGGATGCGAGCGACCTGATCGCGGACGCGGAGATCAAGTTCGTCGACGAGTGCACCGGCCTCGGCGGTAGCTGGATCATCGCTCGCGACATCCTGTCGGACCGGTTGCTCGCTTTGGTCGTCCCCTCGGGCGGGCAGCGGCATCGTCGTCTTCGCGACCCTCGAGGAGGCGAAGGCGTTTGCGTCCGCCCGTGGCTGGCGCGCGCGCTGAAGCAATGATGGGGGTGCAAACCGGCACCCCTGACGCAAACCGCCGCTCTCTGTGTATTCTTTCGCCAATGCTCCACGGTCGCATGATGGATTTTCCGCTGACGCTCACCCATCTCGTGGAGCGCGCGAAGACGCAGTTTCCGAAGGCCGAGATCGTCTCCACACTGCGGGACAAGACCCGGACGAGGCAGACCTACGCCGAGTGGGCCGGGCGCGTCGCCCAGCTCGCCAATGCCCTGAAGAACAAGCTCGGCGTGAAGGCCGGGGAGCGCGTCGCCACGCTCGCCTTCAACCACGCGCCGCACCTCGAGGCGTACTTCGCGATCCCCACCATGGGCGCGGTCGTCCACACCCTCAACCTCCGCCTCATCGGCACCGAGCTCGGTTACATCGCGAAGCACGCCGAGGACGTCGTCGTGCTCGTCGACGAGGCGCTCCTGCCGCTGCTCGCGAGCTTCCACGCCGAGGTGAAGACGCTCCGCCAGGTGGTCGTCTTCCGCAACACGCCCCGCGAGCCAAACCAGGCTCCCCTCCCCGACGGCATGATCGACTACGAGGAGCTCATCGCCGATCAGCCCGACACCATCGAGTGGCCGCGCCTCGAGGAGGACTCGGCGGCGATGCTCTGCTACACGTCCGGCACCACCGGCAATCCGAAAGGTGTACTCTACAGCCATCGCTCGATCGTCCTGCACGCCCTGGTGATCATGGGCCGCGAGGCCATGGGGGTCGGCAGCGACGACTGCGTCCTGCCGGTCGTGCCCATGTTCCACGCGTCGGCGTGGGGCCTGCCGTTCGCCGGTCTGGCCGCGGGCAGCAAGTTCGTCTTCAACGGCGCCCACTTCGACCCCGTCACGCTGCTCGACCTCATGGCCGAGGAGAAGGTCACCTTCGCGGGCGGCGTGCCCACCATCTGGATCGGCATCCTTGCCGCGCTCGACGCCGAGCCGAAGCGCTGGGACCTGTCCGCGGTCCGCGCGATGGCGATCGGCGGCTCGGCCGCGCCGCCCGCGCTGATCGAGGGGTTCTCCGCCCGTCACGGCCTCGAGGTGCTGCACGCCTGGGGCATGACCGAGACCCAGCCCGTGGGGACGATGGCGAAGGTCAAGGCGAACCTGAGCGGCGGCACGCCGGAGCAGCTCCTTGGCCTCCGCGCGTCGCAGGGCTATCCCTTGCCGTTCGTCGAGACTCGCCACACCGACGAGACCGGCAAGGTCCTCGCCTGGGACGGTCAGACCATGGGCGAGCTCGAGGTGCGCGGCCCGTGGGTCGCGCAGTCGTACTACGGCGACGAGGGACCAGACCGCTTCACCAAGGACGGCTGGTTCAAGACCGGCGACGTCGTCACCATCGACGCGAACGGCTACGTCCGCATCACCGACCGCTCGAAGGACGTCGTGAAGTCGGGCGGCGAGTGGATCAGCAGCGTCCAGCTCGAGAACGCGCTCATGAGCCACCCCGCGGTGCTCGAGGCGGCGGTCTTCGCGGCGCGCCACCCGAAGTGGGACGAGCGGCCCGTCGCCGCGGTGGTCCTCAAGCCGAACCAGCAGGCCACCGAGGCCGAGCTCGCCACGCACCTCGACGGTCGGTTCGCGAAGTACTGGATGCCCGATCGCTTCCTCTTCGTGGAGCAGATCCCGCGAACCAGCACCGGGAAGTTCCTCAAGTCGCGCCTCCGCGATCTCTACGGCGACGTGCTTGTGAAGTGATCAGCGCTTGAACAGCTTCTTGAAGAAGCCTCCCACGCCCTCCTCCGAGGAGGGCCCCGCCTTCTCCTTGCGCATGGTGTAGATGCGCACCTCGCGGACGGCGTCCACGTTGCGCGAGTCGAGCTCGGCGGCGCGCACGAAGTCGGCGTGCGCCTTGGCCAGCTGGTCGAGCCGCTTGCGCAGCTGACCACGGTAGAAGTACGCGCGCCCCGAGGTCGACTCGCGGCCGATGAGGCGATCGAGATCCGCCGCGAGCTCGCCGAGTCGCGCCGGGGTGGTGTCAGGCTTCGCCTGTAGCCACACCAGCAGCACCTGGTACTCCACGTTCGACGGCGCGAGCTGCAGCGCCTTCCGCAGGTGCGCCTCGGCGCCCACCGCGTCGTGCTTCTTGAGGAGCGCCTCGGCCTTGCGGAACTCCAGCGTGGCCTCGGCGCTCGAGATGTCCCCGGCCGTCGCCGACGTCACCGGCTTCGCGAGGTCGTCGAGGTACTGTCTGCGCCGCGCTGGATCGCTGAGCGTGGCGCGCGCGAGCTCGAGGCGCGCGAACAGCTTGCTTAGCAGCGGGCGCGCGTCCTCGAGCCCCGCCGGGACGCGATCGGGATGCCACGTCTTCGCGGCCTCCAGGAACGCCTTCTTCACCTCCTCGGGGCTCGCCGTGCGCGACACCCCGAGGGCGACGAAGTAGTCGACCGCCACCAGCTTCTGCGCGGCCTCGCGCAGGGCGCTCAGCCGCTTCTCCTGTTCGGGGCTCATGGCGTTACCGCCAGCTTACCGAACGGCGAGGCTCAGTTGGGGGATGGATGCCGCGCCCAGGGATGCTGACCGTCCGGGCAGCCGCTCGCGGCGCCGGGCGCTCCGGGGGCCGCCGAGGCCGCGCCGGCCTTCGACTCGGGGGTCGCCGGAGGCGGGGTCTCACCACACGCCAGCATCAGCGTCACGCCGAGGCTGGGCGGAAAAGCGATCCGCGGGGTCGCCCTCCGCGCAGAGCCTTCCGGCGGCGACCGGCACGATGGGCAGCGCGAGGAAGTACACGCCGGGCAGCGCGAGGATCGCGCGGGCGAGCGCGAGGCCGAGGAACGCCGGCATCGATCGCTCGAACGTCGCAGCCGCCGGGTTCACGCTCCGCGTGAGCCTCGCCCAGATCCGCGCATACAGGCGCAACGGCGCCACCAGGTGACCGCGTTCGACCCGCTTCGCGAGCGCGCGAATGGGGAGCGGCGGAGGCGCGGTCGCCTCGTCGGCCCAGGCATGCGCGCTCTTCGAGGCGGAGAAGATCCCGAGCCAGTACCAACCCCAGAGCGTCAGCGCGATGGTGAAGAGCACGCCGCCGATGGTCGGCACGAGCCGCAGCGGCAGGAGCGCGGGCACGCCCGCTCCGAACACGACGTACCCGCGCAGGCGCCGCTTGCCCTTGCGGTAGGCCCACTTCAGATCGAAGCCGAGGCCCGGCGTCGGCGGCGCGTCATCCTCGGGGCGGATCTGGGCGAGCTGCGACGCATGGAACGAGAGCCAATCGTCCCAGCGGCGCGAGAGGAAGACGATGACCCCCTCGAGAGCCGAGAGGAACGCGAACAGCGCGAGCAGCCAGGCCCAGCGCTGGCGCGCCGCCTTCCAGATCCTCTGCGTGGTGGTGAGCGGCTTCGGCGGCTGCGGCGGCTCGAGCGTTCGGCCCGGGGGCTCGACGTCGTCCTCCTCGTCGGTCGACACCGGCACCTCCTGGCCGAGCACCGAGACCTTCGCCTGATCCCGATCGGGATCGAGATCGACATCAAGCCCGAGCACGTGGACGTGGACGGGGTCGCTCTTGGGCTCCGCGCCGGCCTCGTGCTCCGGGTGCTTCGCCTTGTGGATCACGATCCCTTGCGTGGCGGGCTTGGTCGCGCGCTCCGTGAGCCCCCCCGTTCGCCAAGCCCAAGCCCGCCACCAGCGCCAGGACCACGGTGCGCGCCACCGTCACCCGGAGGTAGGGCCCGCGGAGCTGCGGATCGCGCAGCGTCGCCGCGATCAGCGTGAAAGGCAGGAAGAACCCGTGGAGGAAGGTCGGGTCGCTCTCGCGCGGCGGGGGGAGCACGGAGTTGCCGCGGAGCGTCGCCCGATGCACCGCCAGTGAGCGCCGCTCTCGTTCGATGACGCTCATGCCGAGGGCTACGCGCGCGCGCGCGGCGCTTCGCTCTTCGCAGTGCCGGCGAGTCGCTCGACGCGTCCGTCGAGGAACCCGAAGACCGCCTGCTCCCCCCACGCGACGCGAGCTGCGCCGGTGAGGCTGACGTCCGCGATCGTCGCGCCGCGCGGCCCGAGCTTCACCATGCCCGCGGTGCCGTCGGCGAAGACACACGCGAGGCGCCGCCCGTCGCCGTCGAACGCGAGCGAGACCGGGGTCTCGCGCACCCGGAGGCGCGCCAGGACCTTGCCCTTGGCAGGGTCGAGCAGCGCGATGCTGCCGTCGTCCGCGCCGGACGCCACGATGCGGCCGCGGGGATCGTAGGCCAGGCAGGTGACGGCGAACGCCTCGTCGTGGGGCTCGAGGCGGTGGACCACCTTGGGCTCGGTCACGTCGACGACGAACACGCGCCCGTCGAGCGCGCCGGTACCGACCACGAGGTACTTGCCGGGGAGCCGCGCGAGCGCGGTGATGTCGCCATCGGAGAGCGCGTAGCTCGTGACATGCGAGGCCGTCGCGAGATCGTAGACGTCGACCGAGCCGAGATCGGTCCCGGCGAACGCGTAGTCCTCGTCGGCCGTGAAGGCGGAGGCAGGGGTGCGCAGCGCGATCGGACGCGGCGCGTCCCAGGGCGGCGCGAGCTTCAGGATCACGCGCGCGGTGGCGGCAATCAGGAGGTCTCCGCGCGCCACGTGGACCGCCATGATCGGCTCGCCGAGAGGACGCGCCGCGAGCTCGGCGCCGGCGCGCAGCACGCGCACGTTGCCTGCGCTGTCACCGACCGCGACGAGGTCGCCGCGCGACGCGAGCGACGTGACGGGCGCGGAGGCGCGCTTCGCGACGTCGAGCTTGGCGCGCGGGAACGCCCGGACCGCGGGCTCCTGGCCGCCGGTGAACAGCGTCTGCTTCCCCAACGCGAGCGAGGTGAGCGCGCCCTGCTCGGTCTCGAACGCGCTGCCGGGCTCGCCGGTGGCGGACGAGAAGGCGTGGATCCAGCCGGTGTCGGTCGCGCACACCACCCACTCGCCGTCGGCGACGAGCGCGGTCACCTTGTCGCGGGCGCGGACGCGCCGGATGGTCTTCTTCGTGGCGACATCGACCCAGACCAGCCAGTCGCCGAGCGCGAGGACGACGCGTGCGGGCGTGTCGCCGCTGGGGGCGATGGTCGCGAGGCGCCAGTCGCTCGCCGCCTCGGTGGACGCGAGGTGCAGCGTACCGACCGCGGCGCCGTCACGCATGGCGGTGAAAGCCAGAGTGCCGTCCTCGGCGAGCGCCACCACGTGTCCGTGGACGATCGCGACCGTCACCCACGCGCCGGACACCGACCACTGCTGCTTGCCGGCGTACGTCCACAGCTCGAGCGAGCCGGTCCGCGCCACCGCGACGCCAGAGGCCGACACCGCGAACGCCGTGACGTCGGTCCCGCCGTCGGCGAAGACCGCGAGCTTGCCCTTCACTGGTCGGGCGTTGCTCGGCGCCAGGCTGGTCGCGCCAGGCACGCGCACCAGCCAGGCATCGGCGAAGGCCACGGCCTGCACCGCGCCCTTGGGGAGTGCGGTCTCGGCGGTGCGCTTGCCGGCGGCGTCGTAGCTGCCGAGCGCGCCGCTCTCCTCGACCGCCGCCACGCCCTCGCCGCGGAGCGCGAGCGTCAGCGCGCCCGAGTTGCTCTTGCCCTTCAATTGCCCTCCCAGCGAAGGCTCTCGCCGGTGACGCTGGCGATCTTCTGCTGATTCTGGCCCTGCGGATTCGACAGGTAGAGCCCGCCGCGGGTCGAGAAGAACGCGACGGTGCGGCCGTCGGGCGAGCACGCGGGATAGGTGTTGGAGCCCTGGTCCTGGGTGAGACGCTTCATGTTGCCGCCGCTCGGGTCGATGCTGAAGATGTCCCACGTCCCGCCGTCGCGGCCCATGAAGAGGATCTTCACGCCCTCGGGATCGCTGCACCACACCGGGGCCATGTTGTACGTGCCGCGGAAGCTGACGCGCTTGCCGTCGACGTAGATCTGCGGGTTACCGCCGGCGTTGGAGACGTAGGCGAGCTGGCCGCTGGGGCCGAACGCGGGGTGCGTGTTGAGGCCACCCGCCGTGACCTTGGTGAGGCCGGTGCCGTCGGGCGCGCCCGTCCAGATGTCGCTCTGGCCGTTCTGCGAGACGACGACTGCCATCTTCGCGCCGCCGAACGCGACGCCGAAGACGAGGCCCGGCTGCTTCATCACCGGCGTCGTGCCGGGGAGCTTGAAGAGCTGGTAGCT
>JAYTBL010000719.1:0-8206 GCA_043736975.1 Polyangiaceae bacterium | reverse complement strand
GAGCTTCGAGCGCAGCACCACCGCGGCGTCCTCGGCCTCCACCGCGCGGTCGACCTGGCTCGTGACCCGGAAGCACGCGGCCGAGAGCTCGAAGAGCCCGACCGCCTCGTACCCCTCCTGCGGCGCGAACGGGCTGCGTTCGCGCTTGGCGAGCGCGACGCGCAGCTTCTCGGTGCCGAGCGCCGCGCGCTGCTCGGGCGTGAGCTCCGGGCACTTCGCCTCGTTGGCCCCGATGAGCGAGGGCGCCTCGGGGATGGGCGGCAGCCCGCGATCGACGGGCCGCGCCAGCGCCACGCCCATCGCGGTGATCGCGATGGCCGGGATCGCGAGGAAGAGCGCCCAGATCGGCGGCTTGGCCTTCGCCATGCCGAGGCTCACGATCTCGACGGTCATCTGCATGTCGCCGATGCGGAGCGAAGCGCCGGCGGGCCAGCGGCCCTCGTGGGTCGCCACGCCGTCGAGCGCGGGCAGGCTCATGAGCGCGTAGGGACGCGTCGCGAAGTGCACCGCGCCCTCGTGCGCGAACACCTCGACGTGCTCGTGCGCCGCGGTCTCCGGCGGCAGGCGCAGCTCGCAGTGCGAGGCGCTGCCGATGAGCGCGCGCTCGGAGTCGACGGTGACCGACTCCTGCCGCCCGTCGGGGTAGACGAGACGGAAGCGGAACCCCAGCTGCGGATCGCGCGGATCGCTCATTTCATCGCTCCAGTGATCTTGTCGATCATCATCGTGGACGGGATCGCGATCAGGGTCATCGAGACGCCGATGATCATCATGGTGGGAAGGACCATCTTGCCGCGCATGTCCGAGGCCGCGGTCTCGGCGAGGTTGGCGCGGCGCACGCGCGCGGTGGAGGCCTGGATCTCGAGGGCGTTCGCGACCGGCGTGCCCCGCTCCTCGGCCTGAAGAAGCGCGTGCACGAACTCGCGCACCGCCTCGATGGGCACGCGCGCCGCCAGCTCGTTGAGCACCTGGGAGCGCGTGCGACCGAGGTGGAACTGCTGCAAGATGTAGCCGAGCTCGTCCTTGAGCGCCTCGTTCGCCTTCGCCTTGGTGACCACCTGGCTGAGGGCGCCGGGGAAGTCGAGGCCGGCGCTCATCGAGAGCGCCATGAGATCGATGGCGTAGGGCAGGCCGCGGTTGATGGCGCGGAAGCGCTCCACGCGCGCGTTGTCGACGATGACGTGCGGCACCGCGACGCCCACCACCAGGAGCGCGGCGATGACGAACGTGAAGCGCCCGTCGATGAACGCCACCACGCCACCCAGAGCGGCGCCGGCGATCCCGGAGAGGAACTGCAGCGCCACGTACTCGTCGGCGGTGACGCCCAGGAAATCGCCCGCGTAGGTGAGGTTCTTGTCGATCTTTGCGCGCGTCGTGTCGGAGACCACGCCGCTCACGCGCAGCCCCATCCAGCGAACGAGCGGGTCGAGCGCGGCCCAGGTCGGGTTCAGCAGCGCGCGCTGGCGCTCGAGGCCGCGCATGCCGAGCCGGCTCGCCACCTTGGTGGGCCGCAGCGCGATCCAGAGCGCGGGTCCGCCGGTCACGAGCGCGGTGAAGGCGATCACTATGATGCGCCACTGCATGACGGTGATGCTCATATCGACTTCCTCGTGAAGCGGTACCCGAGGTAGATGGCGAGCAAGTACACGGCCAGCATCTGGCCGGCGTAGATCTGCCCCTTCAGCGTGTTCTTGAGGGGATCGAGGAACCCAGGGAACATGCGCGGCAGCATGATGGCGATGCCGCCGGTCACGGTGGCGCTCACCGCGAGCGACTGCTTCGCGCTGCGCGTGACCTTGTCGGTGAGGCCCTCGAGGCGCTTGAGATCGCGGAGCGAGGAGGCCGTCCCCTCGAGGATGCGCGGGAGATCGCCGCCGGTCTGCCGGCCGATGAGGAGCGCCGACACCACGACGTCGAGCGCGGTGGACTGCACGCGCGTCGAGAGCGCGAGGAGGGCCTCCTCCATGGTGCTGCCCACGCCCACCTGGCGGAGCACCGTCTGCAGCTCCTGCTTGAGCGGCGCCGCGGTCACGTCGGTGGCGCCGCGCATCGCGTCGCCGATGCTCGCCGTCGCCTTGAGCGCGTTGGCGAGCGCGAGCGCGAAGCCGTGCGACTGGTCGTCGATCTTCGCGCGGCGCGCGGTGATCTGGCGGCGGATGGCGATGGGCGGCGCGATAGCGACGCCCAGCGCGACCAGGAGAATGAGGTCCTCGGGCAGCACGCCGTAGATCGCGGACCTCGAAGCGACCGCTGGGGTCGAGCTCGTCGATCTCGGAGACGTGCGTGATCTTGCGCGAGCCGTCGGTGAGGCGCGTCTGCTGGACGATCACGTGGATGCTGCGCGCGATCTGCTCGCGGATGGCGAGCGAGGGGAGATCGACGCCCGCCATCAGCACCAGCGTCTCGAGGCGGGAGAGCGCCTCGACCGGGGAGTTGGCGTGGATGGTGGTGAGCGAGCCGTCATGGCCGGTGTTCATGGCCTGGAGCATGTCGAGCGCCTCGCCCCCGCGGCACTCGCCGACCACGATGCGGTCGGGCCGCATGCGCAGCGAGTTGCGCACCAGATCGCGGATGGTGAAGGCGCCCTTGCCCTCCATGTTCGCGTGCTTGGTCTCGAGGGAGACGACGTGCGGCTGGTGGAGCTGGAGCTCGGCGGCGTCCTCGATGGTCACGATGCGCTCGGTGCTGGGAATGGCTGCCGAGAGCACGTTGAGCAGCGTGGTCTTGCCCGAGCCGGTGCCGCCGGAGATGAGGATGTTCTTCTTGGCGATGACCGCGCGCTCCAGGAACTTCGCGATGCGCGGCGTGAGCGAGCCGAGCTGAATGAAGTCTAGGGCCGTGAGGCGGCGCTTGGGAAAGCGGCGGATCGTGATGCAGCTGCCGCGCAGCGCCAGCGGGCGGATGATGGCGTTGACGCGCGAGCCGTCGGGGAGGCGCGCGTCGACCAGGGGCTGCGACGCGTCGATGCGGCGACCGAGCGGCGTGACGATCCGCTCGATGACGGCGCGCACCCGCTCCTCGTCGGTGAAGCGCGTCTGCGTGAGCTCGAGGCGGCCGGCGCGCTCGACGTAGATGGTCGCGGGATCGACGACCATGATCTCGGTGATGCTGGCGTCGGCGAGCAGCGGCTCGAGGGGACCGAGGCCCAGCGCCTCGTCGAGGAGCTCGCCGATGAACGAGTCGCGATCGAGCTGCTCGAGGATCGGCGCGTTCTGGGCGATCACGATGCGCTTGAGGGCGGTGAGGACGCGCGGCCGCAGCGAGGGGTCGACGACGGTGGGGTCGATCTTCGCGAAGTCGAGGTTCTTGAGGAGCTCGGCGTGCACGCGGCGCCGGAGGTTGATGAGCTCCTCGGAGTGCTTCAGCTCGTGGGCGCGGGCGCGGGCCACGTCCTGCGGGGTCATCGCCAGGTGCCCGATCGTCGCGCTGGGGGGCCGCACGGCGGCGATGCCGCCGGTGGGCACGCTCGGGTACGGCGCGGGCGGCGGCAGGTGCGCGGAGCCGAACATCGAGGTCGGCCCGTGGGAGGGGATGGCCGGCACCGAGGTCGGCGTGGCCGCGCGCAGCGGCGCGTGCAACGCCGGCACCGCCGAGGGCGTTCCGCGCGGCGGCGTCGGCGGCATCACCGACGGCACGCTCGCGAACGGACGCTCGCTCTGCCCCGGACGCCCCACCGTCACGCGGAACGGACCGATCGTGAAGTGGGTCCCGTACGCGAACGCCATGTGCGAGCGCAGCAGCGTGTCGCCGGTGTGCGTGAGCGTCCCGTTGTTCGAGAGATCCTCGATGACGTACCCCTCGGCGCCGAGCAGCACGCGCGCGTGACGCCGCGAGACCTCGTGCGCGATCTCGTGGCGACCCCCGCGGCGCTTAGCGTCGCCCAGGCCGACGTCGCGGCGCACGCCGACGTGACGAGCCAGGACGTGATTAGCGAAGACGCCTCGAACATGCCGACGGCGGCGATCGCCTGCGGTCGTCCGGCCTCGGCAACGATCCGCTGCGCCCGGACGCCTGGTCCGCTCGCCACCTTTCGCGTCCCCGGCCCGCCACCGCGCCGCGCCCCCCATCGCGGCTTCGAGCCCCTCGCCGAACCTGCGCGGCGGATCGCGCGGACCTCCGGGGCCCCGCGAAGAGCCGCATGATCCGGGCCGGCGACCTTCAGGAAGGCGGGTTCTCGAGCTTCCACTCCGCGGCCGCCACGCCGTAGGCTCTCGCCGCCACCTCCTTCGCCTCGGCGAGCGTCGGATGCCAGGTGTGCGCGATGCTCGCGTCCGCCTTGTCCAGGCGCAGCAGCGCGAAGCCCGCGCCGTCGGGCAGGATGCGCAGGGCCACCGGATCGGGCAGCGGCGCCATCCCCGCCCGCCCGAGCATGAACGCGACGTGCTCCTTCGAGCCGCTCACGTGCTTCAGATCGGCACGCCACGTCGCTCTTCCTGCCACGCCGCCATGATACCGTGGATGCCCCCATGAGCCAGCAAGAGCCGAGCGTGGTGCAGCGCCTCGAGGAGACCGTCGACGCCCTGCGCAAGAAGGCGACCCTCGCCCCGCGGGTGGGCGTGGTGCTGGGCAGCGGGCTCGGCGCGTTCGCCGATACGCTCGGCGATCTCGTCAAGGTCCCTTACGCGAGCCTGCCCAACCTGCCCGCCTCCAGGGTGGTGGGCCATGCCGGCAACCTCTGCTTCGGGCACGTCGACGATGTACCTGTAGTCTGCATGCAAGGCCGCGTGCACCTCTACGAGGGTCATCCGCTCTGGCAGGTGGTGCACGGCGTGCGCACCATGGCGCGGCTCGGCGTCGACTGCGTGCTGCTGACGAACGCGGCCGGCGGCCTGGAGGCGGGCTGGGCGGCGGGGGACCTGATGATCGTCAGCGATCACCTGAACCTCATGGGCCAGCACCCGCTGCTCGGCCCCAACGAGGACGCGCTCGGCACCCGCTTCCCCGACATGACGAACGCCTACGACCCGGCGCTGCGCGCGCAGCTCCGCGAGGTCTCGAAGGCCGAGGATCTGCCGCTCCGCGAAGGCGTGTATGCCGGGCTCACCGGCCCCTCGTACGAGACGCCCGCCGAGATCAGGATGCTCCGCACGCTCGGCGCGCAGGCGGTGGGCATGAGCACCGTGCCCGAGGTGATCGCGCTCCGTCACATGCGCGTGCGCGTGGCCGCGCTCTCCTGCATCACGAACATGGCCGCCGGGCTCGGCACCGGCGAGCTCGATCACACGGAGGTCGAGGCGACCGCGAAGGCGCGGCGCGCCGATCTCCAGCGACTCCTCAAGGGCTGGATCCTGAAAGCGGGCAAAGCGTGAGCGCAAAGAAGAAGCAGGCGAAGAAGAAGACCTCCACGAAGAAGAGCGTCGGCGCGGCGCTCCTCGATCAGCTGGTGCAGGAGGCCAAGGCAGTGCGCGAACGCGCCTACGCCCCTTACTCCAAGTACCCGGTGGGCGCGGCGATCGCGACGAAGAGCGGGTCGATCTACGTCGGCTGCAACGTCGAGAACGCCTCGTTCGGCGGTACCATCTGCGCGGAGCGCGGCGCCATCATGGCGATGGTCGCGGCGGGCGAGCGCGACCCCATCGCCTGCGCGGTCGTCACCGGTGACGAGGGCGCCTCCCCGTGCGGCATCTGCCGCCAGGTCCTCGTAGAGTTCGCCACCGACATGCCGGTGGTCCTGGTCGGCCTCGGCTCGCGCGACGGCGAATCGGGCCGCGTGGTCCAGCTCGCGGATCTCTTGCCGCTAGCGTTCCGGTTGAAAGCCTGATCGAGCGCGCCTCACGCGCCAGCGCGCGAGAAGACGGTTCACGTACGTCTTGTAGGTCGCCGCGCCGTACCCAGTGAATCGCGCACAGGCGCCCGCGGTCGTGACAGGCGAGGCGAGGAGAAAAAGCAAGAGGTCGCGCTCGCGTGCGACGAAGCGATCGACGTGACGCTGCGCGGGGCGTTCGGCTCGCCGAGGCGGTGCTCTACACGGGGCCGAAAGGCACGGCGGGCCCGCTGCCGATATCGATCAAGGCCACCATCGCCGGCATCGAAGCTCTCGGTCCTTCGCGGCTCCTGCCTGCTGATGGCGAGCATCTGGGCGCATGCTGCTCGCCTCGCCCGACCATCTGGTCTGCGTCGAAGATTCATGAGCGCGGCGGCATCCAGTCTCCCGATCCCCCGGTGCACGTCATCGACGATGTCGCAGATGGCCGTCAGGGTCAGAAGATCGCCGTTCATGATGTCGGACCCTCCGCTACGGCCCGGACGCGGGCGCGGCTCGCGAAACCTCTCAGGGTTTGCGGCACATGAACCACGAGCAGATGCCCGTGGCGCATTCATGGTCGCGGAAGCAGCTGTTCCACGCCGCCTTGCGGCAGACCTTGGCGGCCGGGAACTCGAGGCCGGGGCTGCAGGCGAGACCTTCGCCGCAATCGCTGTCGGTCTGACAGACACACTCGCGACGCGGGGCGCATGCCGCGCTCTGGACCAAGGGGGGGGCCGTCCCTGCAGCCTGTTGTCGGAACGGGTTGTCGAAGAGACCCGCCGGGTCCATGTTCTTGCGAAGCGCCTCGAAGTCGTTCCACTTGCGGTACGCGCGAGGACCAACGCCAAGGAACGTGGGCGCCTCGTTCTTCCCCCAGTGGGGCCGACCCGCGTACTTCCCGAGGGTCAGCTGCTGGATCTCGTCGTGTACGGCCGAAGACATCTCGGGGTTGTTTTGCTCGAGCGATTGCAAGACGTGGATCTCGAAGAGAACCGTGTCGGCTCCTTCGGCCATGTCGAGCGCCAGGTTGCTGCCCTTGGAGAAGCGTAGGTAGAGGCCGAGGAGCGGGAAGCAGCCGTGTCCCTTCTCGACGATGCCGCGGACGTCGGTCGCCCACTCGGCGAAGCGCGCGAGGGGGAACGCAACCTCGACGCTACGCACCTTCTGAGGGGAAGCGCCCTCCCACGCGCAGGTGCCGGGCGGACACGTTCCGCCCAGCATGGCCTCCGAGAAGCCGACGGCTCGCCCGCCCGGGGGCGCGTCTTGCCAGTTGGCAATCCACCAGCTCGACCGAACGCGCGAGATCGTGCACTGGATATCTTCGGTAGGAGAATCGTTGACGAGTCGGGAAGGCAGGTCGCCGAGGACCCTCGCGAGCGTGCCGCTCTGTACCCAAGCATCGCTGTAGGCCGTGCCCGGCGTCGCGACGTCGACGCGATCGAAGAAGTCGAGCACGTACTTGCCGTGCTCGGGGAACCAATGGATCCGGCCGTAGTCGTGCGATCGCACGAGCTTCTCGCCTTGGGCTTCGAGATCCAGATCCTCGCGAATCTCGTCGCCGTACCGCACCTTGAACCTCGGTACGACCCGCAAGCGAATCTCCACGACGGCCCCCAGCCAACCGCCGTGCGCGGCCCCGACCTCGAGGGTACTCCCGGTCAACGTCTCGAGGTTGCCGCGGCCGTTGACGAGCGTCATCGAGGTAAGGAGCGACGCCATCGAAGCTTGGATCCGCAAGCTCGAGCCGTGCGCAGACGTCGCGACGGCGCCGGCGACGCTGATACCGGTGTAGTCCGCCATCGTTTCGATCGCGAAGCCGCGGCTCGCGAGGTGCTTGCTCAGGTCGTCGACGGTGACTCCGGGTCCGACGGTGACGATGCGGGCGCTGGTGTCGAGAGAGATGCCCTGCATGTCGGCCACATTGATGACGATCCCTTTGGAAGCCGGACAGATGATTCCGTTTCCGCTGTGGGCACCACGTCGCGTGGAGGTCACCTTGAGCGATCGGCGAGTGGCTGCGGCGAAGCGAACGGCGCGCTGAACGTCGCTCACGTTCTTGGCGAAGAACGTCCCGTCGATGTCGTTGCAGCGAAAGTTGTCCTCCGCATTGACGAGAGGACCAGGCGTCAGGGGCAGGTCGGTCAGCGCCTCGGACGAGGTCGAAGCGCTTTCCTCGGACGACACGACCGCGCATCCGGCAAGCACACCCAGCAGAGCCAACACAGAAGCTCGAAGTTGCATCACTGGCTTCTGTCAGCTCTTGCCTACACCGGCAACCACTATCGACCGACCGGTTGGTTTGGCCCATCGAAAAGTGGTCGTTGGTCAACTCCGACATGGTGATCCAGCGAGCCCGCAGCGGTCCAGGAGCCCGACGGAAGGCATCAGCGTGATCGATCGGCGCTGTTGGCGAGCCTGACGCGAGCGCCGACATCCCACGTCACCCCGAAGGGCCATGGT
>JAYTBL010000718.1:0-3327 GCA_043736975.1 Polyangiaceae bacterium | reverse complement strand
CGGCGCGCTCGAGACGCGGCCGCGCATCGTGGGGTGGGGACATCGCACCGCGGCGCTCTCGCTCGACGAGAAGGTGAGGCGCGGCGAGGGCGATCCCTACCTGCTCCCGCACCTGCGCGGGGCGATCACCGACGCCTACCGGCGCGCGGCGATCGGCGGCCCGTTCGAGCTCGCCGGCATCGAGACCCACGACTGCTTCACGGTCACCGAGTACCTCGCGCTCGATCACCTCGGCCTCGCGCCGCCCGGTGATGCGTGGCGCGCGATCGAGGAGGGCCTCTGCGAGCGGCGCGGCCGCGTGCCGGTCAATCCGAGCGGCGGCCTGATCGGCCTCGGGCATCCCGTGGGCGCGACCGGCGTGCGCATGGCGCTCGATGCCTGCCGTCAGGTGAGCGGTCGCGCGGGCGCCGCGCAGATCGACGGCGCGCGGCGCTTCGGGACGCTGAACATCGGCGGCAGCGCCACGACCGTGGTGACCTTCGTGTGGGGAAGAGAGTAGGGACCATGCGCGTCGAGACCATCAAGCGTTACGAATCGAAGCTGCCCGCGCACGATCCGCATCCCTACCGGACCGCGGCGTGGACGCCGAACACCACCGAGGTCGACGCCTACGAGCTGGACGTGATCGCCGGGACCATCCCCGACGATCTCCAGGGCATCTACCTGCGCAACACCGAGAACCCGCTCTTCGACGCCATCACCGGCCGCTACCACCCCTTCGACGGCGACGGCATGTTGCACGCGATCCGCTTCCAGGACGGCAGGGCGGACTACCGCAATCGCTTCGTCCGCACCGCGGGCCTCGCCGCGGAGCTCGAGAGCGGACATGCGCTCTGGGCCGGCATCCTCGAGGGCGCCGAGCTCTCGCAGCGCGATGGTTGGGGCGCGCGGACGCGCATGAAGGACGCGTCGAGCACCGACGTGATCGTGCACAACGGCGTGGCGCTCACCACGTTCTACCAGTGCGGCGATGCCTACCGCGTCGACCCGCTCACCCTCGAGACGCACGGCATCGCGCCCTTCGCGCACCCGAGCTTCGCGAAGGGCGCGACCATCTCTGCGCATCCCAAGGTCGACGAGGCGACAGGCGAGCTCCTCTTCTTCAACTACTCGACGGAGGCGCCGTACTGCCACGTCGGCGTCGTCGATCCCCAGGGCGCGCTGCTACGCACCATCCCGGTCGCGCTGCCGGGGCCGCGGCTCCCCCACGACATGGCGTTCACCAAGCGCTTCGCGATCATCGGGGATTTTCCGCTGTTCTGGGATCCGGCGAAGCTCGCGCAGAACGTCCATCGCGCGAAGTACTTCCCCGAGCTCGGCACCCGCTTCGGCCTCGTGCCGCGCGACGGCGCGGGCGAGGTGCGCTGGTTCACGGCCTCCCCGACCTACGTGCTGCACTTCTCGAACGCGTACGAGGAGGGCGACGAGGTGGTGATCGAGGGCTACCACCAGGGCTGGCCCACGCCCGAGCGGCTGCCCGAGGACAACGCGATCACGCTGTTCATGAAGAGTCTCGACATGAACGCGATGAAGACGCGCCATCATCGCTGGCGGCTGAACACCAGGACCGGCCTGGTGAAGGAGGAGCTCCTCTCCGAGACGATCTCGGAGTTCCCGACCAGCCACGCGGGCTACGCGGGGCGAAAGCAGCGCTTCGTCTACGCGGCGCTGGGAGAGCCAGGGCACTTCCTGTTCAACGGCTTCGTGCGCACCGATCTCGAGACCGGCCAGGAGCAGACGCATCGCCTGCCGAAGGGCGTGTTCGCGAGCGAGGCGCCGTTCTGCCCGCGCGTGGGCGCGACCAGCGAGGATGACG
Source organism: Polyangiaceae bacterium (assembly GCA_043736975.1). Classification (GTDB taxonomy): domain Bacteria; phylum Myxococcota_A; class Polyangia; order Polyangiales; family Polyangiaceae; genus Labilithrix. The sequence goes on along the minus strand of JAYTBL010000718.1, from coordinate 1,511 downwards.
GCTACCTCGTCACGTTCACGATGGACGTGAACGAGGATCGCTCGGAGTGCCAGATCTTCGACGCGCGCTCGCTCGACCGCGGCCCGATCGCGCGCGTCCGCCTCCCGATGCGCATCGCGAGCGGCACCCACGCGACCTGGACGCCGCTCCAAGAGGTCGGTCGGCTGACGCGCGCCTAGGCGCGGGCGAGCAGCCTGGCGGCGCGCCGCGGGCTGGATCACGACGTCACCGTGACCGCGCGCGCGATCACCATTCGCCCCGCCTGTCGCGCGCCGGCGCGTGCCGACCCCGACTTCGCGCCGCTGGCCCTTCCGTCGTCCTCGCGCGAGACGCCGATTCGTCTTCGTGACACGAGGCGGGGGTAGGCGCGTAGAATCGTAGTAACGGGCCGTCTCGGAGTCGACGCCACGCGTGTCGTCGTGGCGGCAGGGGAGTTGGCGCGGCAGTACCGACACGAGCGCGTGGAACCCGAGCACGTTCTGTGCGCGCTCGCGACCGAAGGGCGGATGGAATCGGTCCTGACGAAGCTTGCCGTCGACCGTGAGCTGCTCACCCAGCGCGTCAAAGGACACCTTGCGGGATGGCCGGCATCGGGACTCTATCGCGATGCGTGTACCGCGCCCGCAGCTAGCGAACGCCTCGATATTCTGCTCGACCGGGCTGGCGCACGTCGCTTCGTCTCTCTCGTGCGGCACGTAACAATCGAGCAACTCGGACGAGCGGCCTGCGCCTTACCTAGCCTCGCGTCGCTGGTGATGGAGGCGAGGTCCGAGATCGTCACCGCGACAGACGCGGTTGCCCACGCGCGCATGCTCGCTATCGCACGTGGCGACGCGCGCCTGAGTGTGTTCCATCTGACCCACGTCCTCGCCGATCAGGTCTGGTTGGGAACGGCGCTACGCCACGCCGGCTTGGAGCCGGCGGCGTTGCAAACGGCGTTGGGGGGGCGCATGGGCACCGCCAGTGCACGCGATATGCTGGCTGCGGGCATCGAGAAGGCCGGTCCCCGGGTCACGCTGCTCACGGCGCTCCTCCGAACGCCCCAGATCGCCGCTGTGTTCTCCGAGCTCGGCGTCCCGGCCTACCGCGTGTTTCGGGAGCTCGTGGACAGCTCCGGAAACAGCGCCGATGACGAGAGTCTCCCCGACGAAGGTGGTGCGAACGTCGACGTCGTCTTTCTCAACGATGACTTCACGACGATGGAGTTCGTGATCGACACCCTCGGTTACTGCTTCGACATCGAGCCTGCGGACGCCGCGAAGCTGATGCTCAACATCCACGCGCACGGGAGCGGGGTCGTGGCGGTCCTTCCCGCGGTCGACGCGCGGGAGCGCGTAGAGAGAGGCCGAGCGCACGCGCGTCGTGCGGGAATGCCGCTCAGGATCACATGGCGCCGGCACAGCAACACGGCGTGAATCTCATGGGTCGATCGTGATCTCATGCCCGCTTCCGTCGAACGGACGATCCTCCTCCTTCGCGGGGAGCGCGTGATGCTCGACGAAGACTTGGCG
>JAYTBL010000717.1:0-8223 GCA_043736975.1 Polyangiaceae bacterium | reverse complement strand
GCGGAGGCGGGCAACGACGCCGCGAAGAGCGGGTTGGTGCAGCTCGCGTTGCCGACGTACGGGCCGATGTCGCGTCCACGTCCGCCGGCGCGCGCGATCTCGACGTGCTCACCGGCTCGGTTCGGCGCGCGCTGCTTGGTGAAGCCGTCGGTGTAGCGCGCGATCGGGTACTGCGGATCGATCCCGTAGCGCTCCTTCATGCGCTGGAAGCGCACGTTGAGCTGGTCCTCGTTCGGGCCGTAGTAGCCGCCGTTCTTCTGGCACTCGGGGTCGGCCTTGAGCTTCTGGCAGGCAGCATCGCTCGCGTCGCACGTCGCCGCGAAGCCGCACGAGGTGCAGTCGGCGGAGGCGGGGTTCGTCTGGCAGGCGCTCGCGGCGCGCGGCGCGGTGGTGGTCTTGCCGTCGGCGCGGAAGACCGTGGAGCCCGGGAACTGGTTGGATCCGAACGCCCAGCCCTGCCCGCCGACGCTCAACGGATCGGACGACGAGTCGTCTTCGTCGGTGAGCATCACCACCGCCACCAGCGAGTCGGGCCGGAGGAACGCCTTGCGCTGCGCGAGGAGCGTGTCGTCGGTGCCGGTGAGCTGCGCCTGGTTCGAGCTATCGATCTTCACCTCCTGCCACGGGTCGGGCTGCACGAGGAAGCGGTAGGCGGTCTCGAGCTGAGCCTCCAGCCCGCAGCCGTTCTGTCCGACGCCCTGCACCAGCGCCTGCGTGTCGGTGACCAGCGCCTCGATGTTCGACGCGCCGCCGTAGCGGAGGAAGCCGCCAGCCGCCGCAGCGACCTCCGCTCCGTTCACGCCGACGGTGCGGAGATGGGCGAGGCCGTTCGCCGCTCCCTCGTTGGGACACACGTCGCCGCCGAACGTCCCGAGCGACGACGAGATCACGCCGACGTGCACGTCCCTCCCAGGCGCCACCTTGCGCAGCAGCGTGCCGATCGACGCGGAGAGGGCCTGCGCCTTGTCTCCCATGGACGCGGAGTTGTCGACGACCAGCAGGAGGTCGACCTTCGCCGACGTCGTGAGCCCCGTCGCGTCGGGGTTGGGACTGGGATTGGTGCCGCCGTCAGGGTCGGGATTCCCTCCCTCCGGGGTCGCGCCTCCGTCGGGCCCGGCACCTTGGACGGTGGAGCCGCCGCAGTGGACAGCCGCCATCGAAGCCGCGAGCAAAGGAATGAAGGCGAGCGAGCGCAAGCGCATGGAACCTCGGGAGGGATGGAAGTGATCTCTGGGCGGGCGTCCGTTGATGGCCAGGAGGCCGACATCCGTCTCAGCAATCGCCGCGCCCAGGCGCGGTGGCGCCCGGAACCGCACGAATCACGGCGATATCGCAAGGGGAGGCCTCGCCTGCCCACGACACCGCAGTCAGACGTTGGCGCGTGTGCCAGCTTCACGGCCGCGCGCAAATAGTCGCCTCAGCGACGACGCGTCACCACGAAGACGGACAGGCCGCCCACCTTCAGCCGCTCCACATGCTCGTTCGCGGCGATCAGATCACGCTCCGCGACCAGCACGTCCTCGCGTGAGCGGCCGGGATCGAACACGTACGCGAAGACCGGCGCTGCCTCGAGCGCGAGCCGGTACGCGGCGTGGCGGTCCTCCGCGGCGTTGGTCGGCACCACCACGATCTCCTCGCGGTGAAGGTACGTGAGGCGGTACGAGGCCCAGTAGTCGGCGGTCGCGTAGCGAACCCCGCGCGCGCGCAGCGCGTCGGCGAGCGCGTAGTCGTCGCGCAGCTCCGGCGTCTCGCGCACTGGCACCACGCCGTGCACGAACGGGCCGTACCCCACCCACCCCGCGACCGCGGAGGCGAGCAGGTGCGGGGTGAAGGCCAGCGCGAAGCGTCGCGCTCCGAGCGCCTGGGCGGCAGGGGCCACCGCGAACGGCGTGAGGAGCGTCAGCACCGCGAGGTACCGCATCGAGAAGTGGTCCATGACCATGACCGAGACCAGGAACGCGCCGATCGCGAGCGGGAAGCCCAGCGCGCCCGTGAACCCGAGCTGCCGCACCGTCGCCGGGAGGCGCGCGCCGATCCGCGGCGCTGCCGCCGCGAGCCCGTAGAGCACGAGCCCCGCGAGGAGCAGCGCGCCCACCATGCCGAGCGCGCGGAACCAGAGCGGCGCGTCCCACGGCGCGTAGTCCATCACGTTGTGTGCATAATACACCTTCCAGCTCAGCGCCCAGGGCAGGCACTCGTCGGCGAGCAGCCGGAGGTGGTGCGAGAGCATCGAGGTCGTGAAGGTCAGGGGGCCGCTCTTCGCGCCCGGCAGCCGGTGCAGCATCACGAACGGCAGGAGGCCGATCGCGGCGCCACCCGCGAACGCGCTCGCGCGCAGCACCACCGGCCAGGTCACCAGCAGCGCGTAGAGGCCGATCAGCGGCAAGAGCAGGAGCGGGTAGGGGTCGGCGGAGATCGCGAGCGTCGCCAGGAGGCCCCCGCCCGCGAGCCAGCCCTGCCCCCAGCGCCCCGTGCTCTCGCGCTCGCCCGCCCTGTCGATCGCCCAGAACGCCGCCATGGCGAGCGTGAGCGAGAGCTGCCGCGGCGGATAGAGCGCGTAGCCGTGCACCGAGCTCGGCGTCACCACGAGCGGCAGCGCCACCAGCAGCGCCAGCCAGGGATCGAAGCGGCGCCGCAGCATCGCGAACACGAGGAGCGTCGAGACGACGTGCAGCGTCAGCGACGAGAGCATGAGCACGATCGGCGCCGGTCCGAGCACCGCGAAGAACAGCGCCGCCACGGCAGCATCCGCGGAGGTCTGGTAGCCGCTCCCCCAGAGCAGCGGCGACACCTCGCCGCGGAGCATGTGCATCGCCTGCAGGCCCACGACGGCGGCGTCCGAGTTCGTGGAGCGCGCGTTCAGTAGTGCCGGGAGGCGGAACGCGTACGAGGCCACGACCAGGACGATCGGGGAAAGCAGAGGGCCACGCGGATTTCGGGGAAGAAAGGACACGACCCGGTCGTCTGACCGTAGTAGGGACCGTCCTTCGAGTCACTCGCGCCTGCTAAGATCGCGAGCCCATGAACAGCACCCGGCCCGGCCCGTTGGCCCCGCCCATGAACCAGCTACCCAAGCCCGGCGACTTGCTGGCGGGGAAGTACCGTGTCGATGGCATCATCGGGCAGGGCGGTATGGGCGTGGTGCTGGGCGCGGAGGACACCTCCCTCGGCCGCAAGGTGGCCATCAAGTTCCTCGCCCCGCAGAAGGCGGATCGCACGGGAGCCACCGCGCGCTTCATGCGCGAGGCCCGCGCCGCTGCGTCGATCCAGAGCGAGAACGTCGTCCGCGTCTTCGAGATCGGCACGCTGCCCAACGGGGCCACGTTCATCGTCATGGAGCACCTCCTGGGCTCCGATCTCGCGCAGACGCTCCAGGGCCGCGGCCCGCTCCCCATCCCGGAGGCGGTCGACTACCTGCTCCAGGCCCTGGAGGCCATCGGCGAGGCGCACGGGCGCGGCATCGTCCATCGCGATCTCAAGCCCCAGAACCTGTTCCTCACCCACCGCCCCGACGGCTCGCCCTGCGTCAAGGTCCTCGACTTCGGGATCTCGAAGGCCATCGACGACGAAGGCGCGCCGAGCCTCACGTCCACGGACATGGTGATGGGCACGCCGCTCTACATGTCCCCCGAGCAGGTCCGCAGCCTCAAGAGCGTCGACCTCCGCTCCGACATCTGGGCGCTGGGCGCGATCCTGTTCGAGCTCCTCACCGCGGCGCCGATCTTCGAGGCCGCCACTGCGACCGCGCTGTGCGCGATGATCGCGATGGATCCGCCCATCCCGCTGCGCCATCGCCGTCCCGACGCGCCGCCGGAGCTCGAGGCGGTCGTCCTGCGCTGCCTGCACAAGGATCCGAACGGGCGCTACCAGGACGTCGCGGCGCTCGCCGACGCGCTCGTGCCGTTCGCCACCGAGCGCGGGCGCGCCTCGGCGTCGAAGGTGGCGCGCGTCGTGCGCGCCGGCGGGCAGCAAGGGGGCTACGCGGCCGCGGCCGCGGGCGCCGGCGTGCCCTCGCCGTTCGGCACCACGTCGCAGGTCACCGGCCGCGACACCGGCGGTCGCACCGGAGGCACCACCGGCGCAAGCACCGGCGCGCCGTTGGCAACGTATCCGCAGGACGCCGCGGGCTTCCCCCCGCCCGGCGGCGTTGGTAGCCACCTGCCGCCGGGCGCGGTCGCCGGGGCGCACTCCGCCTCGTCGTACCCAGGGGCGCAGCCCTCGTATGCGCCGCACGGCTACGGCCCGCCGCCCACCACGCAGCAGACCTGGAACTCGGCGACCGGGCACGGCCAGGAGCCGCCGCGTCGCTCGAGCTCCGCGGTCGTCGCGCTGCTCGGCATCATCGCCGGCGTGCTCTTGCTTGGAGTGGTCGGCGGCGGCGGCCTGTTTCTCTACTCCAAGAAGAGAGACTCCGACGAGGCGACGGCTGCAGCGGCCGCCTCGGCCTCGGCGGCGCTCGTCGCGGCGGCGGCGACCCCGCCTGCGACCGGCGCGCCTGGCATCCAGAACGGCGCGCCCGTCGCGCCCACCACGACCGTGCCGGTGGTGGTCGCCACCGGAGGCGGCGCGAAGAGGGACGCCGGCGCCGCCGCCGCGAAGGACGCCGGCGCCGCCCCGAAGAAGCCCGACGAGGATCTCGAAGCTCAGAAGCGCATCGCTCAGGGTCAGTGCTCGCACATGTCCTTCCTCCTGCGATCGAACGATCCGAAGAACAACGATCAGGCCAAGCAGGTGAAGCTCCTCACCTGCCTCCGCGCCAGCGGTCCGCAGGGCACCACCTGCGAGCGCCAGAACTGCCGTCAGGCGTGCTCGCTGCTGCAGGATCAGCAGTGCCTGTTCCAGCTCGAAAACGGCGAGCGGAGCTTCCCGGCGAAGTTCTGAGGCCCGTCAGGGGGCTCCGGGGATGAAGCGGGCCTCGACGGCGGCGTAGTCGACCTCGACATCGAGCCGCGCCAGCACCGAGTAGAACCCGAACTGCAGGCGGTTCATGAAGAGCATCTCGCCAGGCATGGTGAACATCTCCGACTCCGGCAGCTTCCGCGCGTCGAGCGCCATGCTCTTCATCTCCTCGACCAGGCTCGCGGCGTACGCGCGCGTGATCCGGTACGGCGAGGCGAACAGCGGTTCGAAGCAGAGGCGCGAGTAGTTGCGTGCGAGCTTCTCCATCCCGCCCGGCCGCGCGTCGAGCAGGAGCGATACGCAGCGCGCGAACTCCGGCTCGTCGCGCGCGACGGCCGCGCGATGCAGCGCCTGCGCCTGCGGGCGGCGGTGATCGGGGATGACCTGCACGCATCCGTAGTCGAGGAACGCGACGCGGCCGTTCTCCTGGAACAGGTAGTTGCCGGGATGCGGGTCGGCGTTGAACATCCCGCCCACCAGGTTGCCCTTGAAGACGTAGCGCCAGAGCGTCTCCGCCCACGCGAGGCGCGCACTGTCGGGCTCGCCCAGCACCTCGTCGAACGAACGCCCCTGCACCAGCTCTGCGGTGAGCACGCTCGCCGCCGACCGCTCGCTGACCAGCCGCGGGATCTGGATCGTGGGATCGCCCGCGTGGAGCGCGCGGAACGCCTCGAGGCGCTTGCCTTCGAGCGCGTAGTCGAGCTCCTCGCGGAAGCGCTCGCGCAGCACCGCGAGCTGCGTCTTCGTGTCGAAGCGCCGCGCGCCGAGCATCGCGCCCATGCTCTCGAGGATGCCGGCGTTCGCGAGGTCGCTGTCGATGGCCTTGCGGATACCGGGATGCTGCACCTTCACCGCGACCTCGATGCCGCCCATCACGCCCTCGGGGAGACGCGCGCGATGCACCTGACCGATCGACGCGCTCGCGATGGGGACGTCGTCGAAGGAGGCGAACAGCTGGTCGATGGGCGCGCCGAGCTCGGTCTCGATCACCCCGCGCACCTGAGCGGCGCTGGAGCGCGGGGCCTGCGCGCGCAGCACCTTGAGAGAGGCCTCGAACGCGTCGCGCTTCGACTCGGGCACGAGGCCGTCGACGTAGCTTGCCATCTGGCCGACCTTCGCCGCCAGGCCGCGCATCGTGCCGAGCACGTCGGCGGCGCGGTCGGCCGCGGCCTTTCCGTCGTCGTTGCGACCGAGGACCGCCCCGGCGCCGGTCTGGAGCCCGAGCTTGGCGAGACGCGCGATCCGGCCGAGCCGCCCACCGGGGACCTTCTTTTCCATGCCGAACCAGCCATGTAGTGCCCCTGGCGCAGGAAGGCCATGGGGCGATGCGCGCCTCGGGGCCTCGTCGCGCGATTTTCATGCTAGATCGGTCGGCCCTTCATGGACGACGTCTACGAGCGTTTCCTCTCGCTGGTGCAACGCGAGCTCGTGGCGGACGACGTGCGGCTGCTCGACGCGGGCGAGTCACCTCCGGACGCCACCAACGTCGTGCTCGCGAAGCTGCGCGATGGCCGTCACGTGGTCGCGAGCTTCGGCGCTGCGCCCGCTGCGCCCGCGGAGCGCGAGGTGCTCGAGCGTCGCCTCGCGATGCTTGCTAGCACGTTCGCCGATGCCCTCGAGGCAGAGCCGACCTCGGAGCGTGGCCGCTCGCGCCCGCCCGTCAGCATGTCGCTGCACGAGGAGCTGAAGGCGCTCGCGCAGCGCTCGCGCGCCGTCGACGTGGTGGTGATCGACTGCGATTCGCCGGTAGTTTGGGGCTGCGCGTCGATCGCCGCGCGCCCGCGCGCCCGCAACGCGATGCTCCTGCGCGACGTCTCGGATCGCGAGCTCTCCGCGCACGACGAGCCCTCGGCGCCGGCCGGCGGGCTCCATGCCGTGCCTGCCGCGGACGACTCGGGGCCGCTCCAGGATCCGACCGCGCCCATCGGCAACCTGCGCATGGCGCCGCCGCCAGCGGAGTCGTCGCAGGCGGTGGTCGCGACCGCACGCGAGAGCGGCCTGCACGACGGCCACGGCACCGACTTCGATCACGAGCTGGCGCACGGCCACGACTACCTGACGGACGCCGAGGAGCCCGAGCCCACGCGCCGCGCCATCGCGCTCATCCGCGCGCTGCCTTCGCTCACGATGCTGCACAAGGGCAAGCACGTGCGCGAGATCTCGCGCGAAGGCGCTTCGTACCTCGTGCTCTCGTTCTCGAGCATCTATCTCCTGTGCCTGGTCTTCGAAGGCGACTTCGACGAGCTGCGCGCCGAGCGCGCCGCGCAGGAGTCGCTCCCGCGCGTCGAGCGCCTGGTCGCCGCGCTGCCGCCGCTCGATCCCGAACCGCAGGCCACGGGCGGCGTGGTCGCGCTTCGTCGTCCTCGCCGGCGGTAGCCACGTGGCCTCGGCCGCCGGGCATGTCCCGCCGATCTTCGTCTCGCACGGTACGCCCATGCTCGGCGATCTGGCGGCGCGGGCCGCGGAGCTCGGGACGTGGTCGCGGGATCTGCCGCGTCCGCGATCCATCCTGGTGGTGAGCTCGCACTGGCGCGCTCCGGTCCTCACGCGCGGCTCGACCGCAGCGCGGCCGGCCCTCCTCCACGAGGCGGACGAGCCCGCGGCGTTGCAAGCGACCGCGTGGAGCGCGCCCGGCGCCCCCGACCTCGCTTACGAGCTGCACCAGCTGCTGCCGGTGGAGCGCGACCCGACGCGCGCATGGGACAGCGGCGTGTGGCTGCCGCTCCTCGCGATGTACCCCGAGGCCGAGGTGCCGGTGCTGCAGCTCTCGCTGGTCCTGGGCGCTACCCCGCGCAGCCTCTTCGCGATCGGCCGCAAGATCGGCGTGCTCGCGGCGCGCGGCGCGCTCCTCGTGGGGAGCGGCGCCATCACGCACAACCTCGAGGCCATCGACCCGCGCGTCGATGCGCCGCCGGTCGGCTGGGCGCGCGAGTTCGACAGCTGGATCGCGAACCTGCTCGCGGACGCCGAGCACGACGAGCTCCTCCAGTGGCGAACGAAGGCGCCGAACGCGCGCCTCGCGCAGCCCCCCGGCTCGCACCTCGACCCGCTCTTCGTCATGGCGGGCGCTGCATCGCTCTACGAGCACGGCGTGGGCTTTCCGCTGCGCGGCTTCGATCACGGCACGGTGAGCCGCCGCGCCGTCCAGTTCGGTCGCTGAGCTCTACAGCTTGCAGATCCCGGCGGTGCGGCAGGTGGCGAGGCGTTCGACCGTCTCCACCGGATTGCTGCAGCTCTCGTTGCGGATGGCGTCGAGGCAGTTCTCGAGGGCGCTGGAGTCGACGCCCAGCGGGCAGCTGCTCGGCTTTACATCCATGCCGATGC
>JAYTBL010000716.1:0-3334 GCA_043736975.1 Polyangiaceae bacterium | reverse complement strand
GCCGCCGCATAGATCACATCAACAGTCGAAGAGCCCCGCGCCCCGAAGCCGCCGCCGGTTACGATCTCGTCGCCGCCGGCAAGACGATGGTGAACGTGCTGCCCTGCCCCGGCTCGCTGTCCACGGTGACGCGGCCGCGATGCGCACGCACCACGTGGTTCACGATCGCGAGGCCGAGGCCCGAGCCTTCCTTCGCGCGCGAGAGGTGATCGTCGATGCGGTAGAACTTCTCGAAGATGCGCCGCTTCTCGGGGCGCGGGATACCGATCCCGTTGTCGGTCACGGCGATCCCGACCACGACCTTCGGCGACGCGCTCGCTTTCACCCGCTCGCGTCGCCCTCGGGCCGCGCGAAGTCGGTCTCCGAGAGGCTGCTCGCGCGCCACGCGCGCACACGCTCCGCCGAGACCGCTGCTGTCACGTTCATCTTGCGAGCATGCGCTCGAACACCCGGTCGCGACAGGACGCGGGCTCACGCAGGGGATACGACGTGCCACGGCCGGCTGCGCCTCATCGCGAGCATCACCGAGCCGACGGTGACCATCGCCATCCTCGACCGGCTGGGTCTCTCCCACGAAACGCGGCCGCTCGCGCGGGCCCGCGGCCTGACGGCCCGACGAAGCGCGCGACGACGACACATGAGCGCAGCGCCCACGTCGAGCTGACGCGACGCTCTTCGCGCGCAACTACGTGAAGGTCCCGCCGTCGATGGTCGCGGTCCTCTACGGTCGCAAGCAGCGGAGCTAGCCTCCGTCTCTGGAGGCCGAAGCGTCCGCCGAACCGCTCGGGGGGGGGACCGTTGCAGTGCGCTCACACGCCCCGACCGACTCTCCAGAAGCCTTCACGCATACCTCCGCCGACGTGCAGTTGCCGTCCCCAAGACAGCCGAGCGAGCAGTTCCCGTTGAGGCAATACGTGCTCGGCTGGCACGTCTGGGGCCCGCACGACGTAGTACCTCCGTTGCCGGCCTCCGCTCCACCCTCCCCCGACGCCCCACCGTCCGCAAGGCCGATGCCTCTCGTCGAGCCAGACGAACAAGCGAAAACCGCGAGCGAAACCGCGAGCGCCAAGCCGACGGTACGAAGCATTGGAGGACTCCTTGAGCAGTGGACGCGAAACGTAGCAGACGGAACGTCGTCGGCAAGGAGTCGGCACGGCGCCTATCTGCTGATGTCGACCATCTGATGATGTCGACCATCCGACGATGGAGTCGAGCAAGAGGCGGAGCTACACGGCGGAGCAGCGCGATGCGGTGCTGGCGGACGTGCGGACGATGGGGATCAATGCAGCGGCAAAGAAGCACGATGTGGCGCAGAGCTGCGTGAGTCGATCGCAGGGGTGAGGCGTGCGGCCAGGGAGAGGCGGTGGTGCTCGAGGACGCGGCGAAGGACGGCGTGACGGCGGCGGCGAAGAAGCACGGCATCAGCCGGTTCTCGATCTGCGACTGGCAGCGCAGGTTGACGAAGGCGGCGGCGGGAGATGGGCCGTCGCCGACGAGCGGCCCCGCGCCGAAGGACATCGAGCAGCAGCGTGACGCGGAGCTCCTCGAGGAGTGGAAGAATCATCCGGGCCTCGGGCCGAGCCAGATCGTCAATCAGCTTCGCCGCAAAAACATCAAGGTCTCGGTGCACACGGCACGCCGCGTGATGGAGGATGCGGGGTATCGGTCGCCAAGAGTGGTGCGGCAGAAGCACGACCGCCACTACGAGGCGGTGCGGCCCAACCACCTGTGGCACCTGGACTTCGTGCAGCGGTTCATCGGTCGCGTCTCGACGTTCACGTTGATCTTGATCGACGACTGCTCGCGGTACGTCGTCGGGCAAGGCGTCGACGACGCGGAGCGCGCGGACATGGTCACCCAGACGTTCGAGGAGGCGACGGAGGCGACCACGAAGCACGGACGCCCCGAGCGCGTGATGACCGACAAGGGCTCGGCGTTCTGGGCGTGGCGCGGGATCTCGCGCTTCAGCGCGCTGCTCACGGAGATGGGCGGGTTCGGTCGGGGTATCGGGTCTCTCGAGTGGCCCTTGCGGACGATAATTTCGGGTGCGGCGGGCGCAGGTGGGCCTCGGGGTCGCGCTGGCGCTCCGTGAGGGCTCGGGTTCAGGCGGCGGCGTCGTAGGTGGGGTCGCGCGCTCTTGCGACGTGGGTGGGTCGGCTGGAAGTCCGAGGTCTTGGAGGATGTGGCGGAGCTCCTGGTAGCTTGAGGAGGCGTGTCGGCGAAGCCATGCCCTGACGTCCGACCAGACAGCGGTGCTGCGCGACATCGTGCGCTGCCGCACCGCCGCTCTGGGCGGTCACCTCGACGTGTGCGATCGGTGCGCGCACACGGCACCTTCCTACAACTCGTGTCGGAACCGGCACTGTCCCAAGTGCCAGGGCCTCGCGCAGGCGAAGTGGATCGCCGAGCGCGAAGAGCGCCACCTCGGCGGCGAGCTCGGGCTTACGGCGGTGCTGCACACCTGGACGCGCGAGCTGCTCTTCCACCCTCACGTCCACTGCATCGTCACCGGCGGAGGGCTCGCGCCCGACGGTACGCGCTGGGTCGACTCGCGAAAGAAATCGCGGCCGCGTCGCCGGTCCGGATCCGAACGCGAGCGCTCGAGTACCCAACTTCCCCATAGCCAACACCTCCGCTCGCCGCGAACCGGCTCCGTTCAACAGGCCGATTCCACGTCGGCCCCGACGACGCTACGTCGCGCGCCGACCGCCATCCGCGGGGCCGACGTGCAATCGCCTATATGTTTTGAATACCGGTACGTTCCTGGAGCGCCGACAGGTGCTCGCGCACGGCGCCGAGCGCAAGAAGAGCCGCAAGGCCGACCACGACGCGCTCGCGGTCATCGAGCAGACCGGCACCACGAAGGAGACGCTGACGCAGCTGCAGGCGATGGTCGAGACGGCGCAATCCGTCGCCGACACGACCGAGGCCGCGACGACCGCGGTGGATCAGGAGGCGATTCGCCTCGCCGCGCTGCGGCGAATCCATGCCTGGATCACGGCCTGGAGCGAGATGGCGCGCACGGTGGTGACGCGTCGTGATCACATGATCCGCCTCGGCATCGCGAAGCGCCGCGCGCCGAAGGCTGTGGTGACCCCGCCTGCGGTCGCTCGTCCGGTGGCCGTGCCGCCCGCCACTCCCGTTGCTGGCGTCACGCCGCTCACGCCGGCGCCCATGTCCGTCGCTTCGGTGGACGAGCAGGGGCCGGAGAGCCGCGCGGCGTGATCCTGGTTCGCTGACAGAGTGAGTGCATGCGGCGCGGGTGGCGAAGATATCGCCATCCGCGCCGCTTCCTTTTTTTGTCGCGCTGATGAGCGCAGAGGTGGCCTCGACG